>NZ_ABHH01000007.1:0-94475 GCF_000171855.1 Carnobacterium sp. AT7
ATAATCTACGCCTGAGTAGATAGTAAAGAATAGACAGATATACAACATGATAGCAGCCATTGGCAAGCCGATACCTTCAAATGGTAGATTATCAACTAGCAGTAAAATAATTGCAACCATTTGAGTGGCCGTTTTAATTTTTCCTGGCCATGCAGCGGCTAAAACTGTTCCGCCTTGTTCCACTAATAGTAACCTTAATCCAGTAACTGCCAATTCTCTACATACAATAATAGAAACGACCCAAGAAGGAGCTAAATTTTGTCCAACTAAAATAATTAAAGCAGTCATAACTAGCATTTTATCAGCTAAAGGATCGGCAAACTTACCAAAATTTGTTACTAGTCCTTGCTTACGTGCAATTTTTCCATCTAGCCAGTCTGTGAAACTTGCTAAAGCAAATAAAACAGCACCTATCAGTTGGGTGACTTCAATCGTAGAACCTAAAAGATGAATAACTCCCCAATCAAATGGTGCTAATACGATAATAACAAATAGTGGAATCATAAAAATTCTCAGTACTGTAAGTTTATTCGGTAAGTTCAATTTTTTTGCTTCCTCTCTTGATCAATAAACATCAACTATTTATAAAAACTCTTCCCGCAAAAAGTTCTTGCTAGATAAAGCTCTCTTTTACGAGTTTACTCAAATTTAAATTCAATTTCTTGTCGGACTGAATTCTCTGCTTCGGGAGCATAAGGAACATCTTTGCCATTAAAATTAACTTTTGTTGCAGGTGCGTTTCCAATTATAACGACTAAAGACGAAGTTCCGTCTGGAATTTCTGTTTCTAAATTAGAGCCATCCGTTATTAACTGAGCATCAATCGTAGTTCCGTCTCCTTCAACACTGACCCATGAATCTCCACCTGAAGCTGTTAGTATCAATGAACTTCCTTCAAAAATTCCTGTAACAGAATAAGTTGTTGTCGATCCATTAGAAGATAACAGCTCTATTCCTTGAGCTTCTTCACTCTCTTCAGACACTGCTGACTCTGAAGATTCCTTTACTGATTCTTCTTCTGAAATAGAATCAGCACTAGAGACAGTTATTTCATCAGACTCTTTTGTAATCATGTCTTCATTTCCTTGATTATTTGTTTTAATTACAGCAAAATAGATAGCCGCTACAATAGCTACCGCTAAGAGGCCAATTAAAATTGTAGGCAAATACTCTTGAACTTTTGTCAAAAAGACATTTTCAGTATTCTTTCCAGAACGTGTTTGATCCGTAGAGACTTTTTCTACATATTCCTCATCATGAGTATGCGGCACTGCATCCGTATATTCTTCTAGTAGTTGATCTCCATTTAAACCAACAGTATCTGCGTATTGTTTAATAAATGCACGCGCATAAAATTTTCCAGGCATGACATCATAATTACCTTCTTCAATCGCAATCAGGTAACGTTTTTGGATTTTTGTCATTTGTTGCAAATCATCTAACGTGTATCCTTTTGCTTTTCTTGCTTCTTTTAATTTTTCACCAATTTCATTCAACTGTCTCACCTACCTGTTCTCTTTATTAGAGAGAAAATCTCATATCATTTGCATTATAACATACCTTTTACACTAGAAACATTAATTTTTCCTTATACCGTATAAGAATAGTATCTTTCTACTTTAACCAGCCACCACTGACAACAATTGATTGTCCCGTCATATACGCACTTCTTTTATCGACTAATTGAGTGACCCAAAAACTGATTTCAGAGACATTTCCTAGTCGACCTAATGGAATTTCACTTTCCAATTCTTCTACTTCAGCTGGAGTAAAGTCTTGATTCATTTTAGTGGCAATAGCTCCAGGAGAAATAGCGTTCACTGTTATCCCTAAGCTGGCCACTTCTTTACTATAAGCTTTAACAAAGGCTAATTGAGCACCTTTTGTTGTGCTGTAAAAAACTTCCATTGCGCTCCCTATTTCCCCATAGATAGAACTGATAAAAATAATTCTGCCATGTGTTGAATGAGCTAGCTTATCTTGCAAGTGTTGAACCAATAAAACGGGCGTTTTAACGTGTACTCTCCACATACGATCCATATCCGTTGAAGAAATCTCTGTCAATAATTGATAGGTAGTAAAACCACTAGCAAAAACAACTACATCTAACTGATAGATGGATTGAAGAAAAAGAGAAATCCCTTCTTCTTCAGTCATATCTAGAGGCAACGCAAAAAAATCTTGTTTGGGATAATCCATTTGATAGTTGCGTATTTGTTCCTCTACACTCTTAGGATTGGAATGATAGTGCAAATAAAGTGACCAACCTTTTTCAGCCATTTCTTGTGCAATGCCTTTACCAATATCGCCGCTTGCTCCCATAATCAACGCAAATTTCACGCCTCATTCTCTCCTTTTGGCAAAATATGGAATGTGGTCATATGATCTTCAACCATAAATTCATCAGCTGCTTTTTTTATCTCTGTCAATGTAACACTTTCAATGATAGGAACAACATCAAATAAAGTTGCCTCGCCATATGAAGGTTGACTAAATTGATTAGCAATATATTCTAAAGAATTTAAAGACTGCAATTCTTGACCAATCATTCGTTTTTTTACAATCGTTAGATTTTCTTCTGTTAGCTCTGAGCTATTTTTAGCATCTAGCAATATTTTTTTAATTTCATCACTAAAAACAACAGAATCTTTCGTATCTCCACCAATGTCAACAAAATGGAAAGTACGGTCTAAATTAAATTCATAAGAGAAACTATCATCTATTATTCCTTTATCATATAGATTCAAATAATTCGCTGATGTAGGACCAAACAATAATGTCAATAATAGATCCATTGTCGTTTTGTATGCTAAAGCTTTTACACCACTCGGTATCTCAGTTACCCCTTTTACGCCAACAATACTTTTTGGACGATTAACTGACATTTGAATAAAGTCATATGGTTTAATATCTTGTATGGTTTCTTCGGGAAAAATACGTTCAATTGGTTCAACTGGCAAAAATTCTTTCTTTGATTGGTTTTCTCGAATCAACTGCATCGTTTCTTCAGGATCTAATTTTCCTACTACAAATAAGCTCATATTACTTGGATGATAAAAAGTTGCGTGATTTTCGTATAATAATTCAGGCGTAATGTCCATGATACTATCTACTGTTCCAGCAATATCGATATGCAATGGGTGTTTAGGATACATATTGCCTAAAACGCCAAAATACAAACGCCAGTCTGGTTCGTCTTCATACATTTGAATTTCTTGAGCAATAATACCTTTTTCTTTATTGACCGTTGCATCTGTAAAATAAGGCTCTTGAACAAAATCTAATAAAGTATTCAAACTTTCTGAAACATGGTTCGTACTAGAAAATAGATAAGCTGTTTTAGTGAAACTTGTAAAAGCATTAGCTGACGCACCTAGTCGACCAAAAGTATTAAATACATCTCCATCTTCTTTTTCAAACAGTTTGTGTTCTAAAAAATGAGCGATGCCATCTGGAACTGTAATCATTTCTGTTTTCCCACGAGGAACGAATTGATTGTCGATTGAACCAAAATTCGTAGAAAATAAGCCATATGTCTTATGAAAGTCATTTTTTGGTAATAAAGTTACTCGTAAGCCGTTCTCAAGCGTTTCTGTATAAATCGTTTCTTGTAATTGTTCATAAATTTTTTTATCCATTATTTCGCCTCCGCTGTTAAAAAGAATGTTGCTTTTAATTTCACTTTGTTGGCCACTTCAATAATATCTTCTTTTGTAACTTTTTCAATTCTAGCTACCCACTCGTCGATTGAAAGAATCGTTTCTTTAGCTAATTCTAACGCATAGATACGCTCAATAACGGCACCAGCATTATCTTCTGATTGAAATAGTTGATTTTTCAACATTTCTTTCGTTTGAGAAATAGCTTCATCTGTAAAGTTACCAGCCTGCATCTCTTTCAATTGTAGAGCAATTATTTCTCTAACTTGATCAACTTTTTGACCATCAATACCAGTTTGAACAGTCATCATGCCTCTGAATGTGTCCATAGAGCTAGAAGCATAATAAGCTAAACTTTCTTTCTCACGCACGTTCATAAACAATTTCGAATGCGGAAAACCACCGAATAAACCATTGAAGACTTGTGCAGCATAATACAGTGGATCGTGGTAAAAAATCGCTGTTGTATAACCCAAATTAAATTTAGCTTGGGTTATTTCTTGTTGCTCCGTCTTATTTTCAACTTCGTTAGCTGCTGGTTCATTGTAGAAACTACTTGATTTCAATACTTTGCGAGGAGCAAACTCAAATTGCTCAAAAGCAGACCGAATTTCATTTTCATCAACATCACCTAGGACATAAATATCCACCTTATCATGATTTAATACATCTTGATAATACTCATATAGCGATGCAGCTGATATTTCTTCCAAATCTTCTTTCGAACCTACACTTGGCGTTTGTTGATCCACATTTTCAAAAAAGAGCTCTTGCAATGCAAGACTAGCATAAGTTTGTTTGTCATCAAAAAGTGAATCATAATAATCGACTAAATTCGCTTTTTCTCTCTTAAAGGTTTTATCATTAAACTGTCCATCTGTTACATTTGGTTGGAAAATTATTTCTTTCAAAAAGTCGATACTTTCTTGCAAAACATTGTCTCCTTTTGAAAGATACTTTTCATTGACTAAATTTATACTCATTGATAGGATATGCGTATTTCCTTTTTTGCTTACGCCTGTTCCAAAGCTAGCTCCATACATATTGGAAAGAGCACTTCTTAATGCTGTTTGAGTCGGGTACTTTTTACTATTTGTTTCTAATAAATTTGCTAACATAGCTCGCTTTGTAACGGTTTTCTTATTTAACGGTGCACGAAATTTCAACATTATTCGAATTGTTTTGTATTTCTTGGTGGGGAGTACATGCAAATGGACCCCTTCATTTAATTGAATGGACATAATTTATTCCTCCTCTAACTTAAAAAAACGTTCAGTATCTATCTTAAAATAAAAAGTAAAAAAAAGAAAGCAACAACGGACATAGAAGTCCGTTGTTGCCAAAATGTGGCTTATTTTGATTTAATATATGTTTTACCGCCTGCTGCTGGTCCTTCAGATTTACCAATTACTCCGACCAATACAATAATAGTGATCACGTATGGTGCGATTTGTAGCCATACACTTGGAATATCTTGGATGATTGGTATATAGTTTCCAATAACCCCTAGACTTTGAGCAAAACCAAAGAATATAGCTGCTCCCATTGCACCAAGAGGATTCCATTTACCAAATATCATTGCTGCCATTGCGATAAACCCTTGTCCCGCAATCGTTGAAGCTTGGAAACTTAATGAGATAGACTGAGCTTGAATCGCTCCTCCCATACCACCTAGTAAACCAGATAGCATTACACCTGCATATTTCATTAAGTAAACATTAATTCCTAATGTATCCGCTGCTTGAGGATGTTCTCCCACAGATCTTAGGCGTAAGCCAAAACGTGTTTTAAAGAGCACTACCCAGCAAATAATTGCAATTAAAATACCTGCAAAAGCTGGAGCTGAAGTTCCTTTAAAGAAGATATCGCCAATGATTGGAATACGATTTAATAAAGGAATCGTTACTTTACCAAAACTTTCTGTAATTCGGTCTGTTTGTCCAGCTCCACTATACAATACTCGTGTAAAGAAGATGGCTAAAGCTGGAGCCATTAAGTTGATAACTGTACCAGAAATAATGTGATCTGCTCTTAAATTAACTGTCGCTACTGCATGGATTAATGAAAAAACCACACCCACTAATCCACCAATTAGAGCTGAAATCCAAGGAGTCATATCCCCAAAAGCACTCGCAAAGGTTAAGTTAAATACAATAGAACTAAAGGCACCCATAACCATTATTCCTTCTAGACCTACGTTAACAACACCACTACGCTCAGAGAATGTTCCACCAAGGGCTGTTAACACAATAGGAGCTGAATAAACAAGTGATGATGAAACAATAAGTTGAAGCAATTGTACGATATCCATCTTATTTCACTCCTCCTTTGTTTACTCTTGCTCGTTTATCAATAAAATAGCGAATTAAGTAATTAGCCCCTACGAAGAAAATAATAGATGCGATTACAATATCTACAACTTCAGTTGGTACTCCTGAAATCATTGGCATACTATTTCCACCAATTTTCAATGCCCCAAACAAAATAGCTGAGAAGATAATCCCTACAGGATTACTTAATCCTAGCAAAGCTACAGCCATCCCATCAAATCCAATGGTTGGCATTGCACCTTGAGTAAAAATGTTTTGGAAATTCCCAAGACCTTCCATTACGCCGCCTAAACCAGCTAAACCACCACTGATTAGCATTGAAATGATAATTGTTCGTTTAGAACTCATACCAGCATATTCAGCAGCACTAGGATTTAATCCAACGGTTCTGATTTCAAACCCAGATGTTGTCTTTTTCATTAAGAACCATACAATAATAGCCATAGCTAATGAAATAAAGATACCAGCATGAAGAGTAGAGTTACTCGTTAGCTCGGTTAACCATCCTGCTCTTAAACTAGCACCCTCTGAAATACGAGGAGTTGCGTCTGCTGAATCAGTTAATACGTTACGGATCAAGTAATTTGTTGTATATAGAGCCGTATAGTTCAACATAATTGTGACAATAACTTCACTAGTGTTAAAATAGGCTCTTAAAAAACCAGCAATTCCGGCCCAAAGTGCACCAGCTAATACTCCTCCTAATATGCTTAAAGGAAGTAAAATTAAACCAGGTAGATCTGAGAAGATATTAGCTACCCAGACAGAACATAACCATCCTAGCAAAGCTTGTCCTGCAACCCCAATGTTAAAGAATCCCGCATTGTACGCCACAGAAAAACCCAAGGCTGTTAGAATAAGCGGTGTCGCTTGTCTTAATGTTTCACCAATATAAAATGATGATCCAAAAGCACCGTTTATCATTGCTGAATAACCATCAATTGGATTGTATCCAAAGATAACCATGATAATAGCACCCAATACAAATCCCATAACCACAGATAGTAGTGGCACTAATAAATTATTTAGCGTATCTTTTCTATTAGTCAATTCGAACACTCTCCTTTCCTTTTCCTTGTTTGATCAAAGAGCGAGCTTGTTCTAAAGAAGTACCTGCCATTAATAAGCCAAGTTCTTGTTGAGTTGTTTCTTTAGGATCTACAATGGCTACAATATTGCCTTCGTACATAACAGCGATTCGATCGGAGACGTTTAAAATTTCATCCAATTCAAAACTCATTAACAAGACCGCTTTACCATTGTCGCGTTGTTCAATTAAACGTGAGTGAATGTATTCAATTGCTCCTACATCAAGTCCACGAGTTGGTTGAGCAGCAATCAGTAATGACGGATCACGACTGATTTCTCTAGCAATAATCGCTTTTTGTTGGTTACCACCAGACAACGATCCAGCAGGAGTTGTTTCATTTTGTGTCCGTACATCAAATTCTTCAATTAATTTTAATGCAAATTTTTTGATTTCTTTTTGATTTAAAATACCATTTTTACTTAAAGGTTTTTTATAATAAGTTTGTAATGCGATATTCTCTTCTAATGACATCGGTAAAACTAAACCATATTTATGACGGTCTTCAGGAATATGCCCTAAGCCTAATTCGGTAATTTTACGAGGTGTTTTATTTTGAATTTCTTGCTCATTTAAAGTGATTTTTCCACTTTCAACCTTAGTTAATCCTGTTATCGCATGAATCAATTCACTTTGACCATTTCCGTCGATTCCGGCTATACCTACAACTTCACCAGCTCGTACTTCTAAGTTCAATCCTTTAACTGCATCTAATCCACGATTTTCTTTAACAGTAAGGTTCTCGATAGACAAAACAGTTTCTTTTGGTTGTGAAGCCTTTTTTTGTGTTTTAAAGGAAACAGAACGTCCAACCATCATATCTGCTAATTCTTGAGGAGAAGTTACTGAGACATCGACTGTATCAATACTTTTCCCACGGCGTATAACCGTACAACGGTCAGCAACAGCTTTAATTTCGTCAAGTTTATGTGTGATTAAGATGATTGATTTCCCTTCTTTTGTTAGGGCTCTCATTATACTTATCAGTTCATCAATTTCTTGAGGAGTCAATACTGCAGTTGGTTCATCAAATATTAAAATGTCTGCTCCGCGATAAAGTGTTTTTAAGATCTCTACCCTTTGCTCCATGCCAATTGAAATAGATTCTACTTTTGCACTAGGATCAACAAGCAAGCCATATTTTTCAGATAACTCTTTTATATCTTTTTTAGCCGTTTCTCTATCTAAAAAACCATTTTTTGTTTGTTCCATTCCTAAAATGATATTTTCAGTTACGGTAAATTTTTTCACTAACATAAAATGTTGGTGAACCATTCCAATACCTAATTTGTTTGCTACACTAGGTGAACTTATGTTTACCACCTGTCCGTTCACTAAAATTTCTCCAGAAGAAGGTTCTAATAACCCTGAAAGAATATTCATTAAAGTGGACTTCCCTGCACCATTTTCTCCTAAAAGAGCATGTATTTCTCCCTTTTTAAGTTGCAAATTAATATTGTCATTCGCTTTGAAAGTACCAAACTGTTTCGTAATGCCCTTCATTTCAATGACGTTTACTGATTCTGCCACGATGGTTTCACTCCTTTTATATTACTGAATTCATTATCTATTATAGTTGTTAGACAGACAAGTAGTTATCAACTTTTCTTTTTTAATTTTAATTGAATAATATAAATGCAAATACAAAAAAGTATTAGATAACTCAAAAGATAGGAAAAGACCGGAATATAAATATCCGGCCCTTTCACCTTATCCTATCTCTTAAACAACTGTTTAATGCAGAATATACTTATGGTGCTTCTGGAACTGTGATGTCTCCATCAATAATTTGTTGTTTGTAATCTTCTACTGATTTGATTACGTCTTCTGATAATGCTCCATCAGTAATCCCAACACTATCTTCAGCTAAACCAAAGTTGCTGACTTCTCCGCCTGGGAAGTTGCCTTCCATTGATGCATTTGCGATATCTTGAACAGCTTGACCTACACCTTTAAGTGTTGAAGTAAGTGTTAAGTTTCCGCCATCGTATTCACCTTCAGCAGTTTGATCACGGTCAACTCCGATTACCCAAAGTTTTTGATCTGGATTAGAATTCATGCGGTCAATAGCTTCTGAGAATACACCATTACCTGTATCACCAGATGCATGATAAATAATATCTGCTCCTGAACTATACATTGCAGCTGCTAATTGTTTACCAAGAGCAGCATCTCCAAATGAGCCTGCATATTCAACATCAATTTTAATGTCTGGATTAACTTGTTTAACACCGGCTACGAAACCAGCTTCAAAACGGTCAATAACAGCACTTTCTTGTCCACCAATAAATCCAACATGGTCTGTTTCAGTTGTTTCAGCAGCAGCAACACCTGCTAAAAATGCAGCTTCATGATCTTTAAACAATACAGATGCAACATTATCTGCTTTAATTTGGTCATCAATAATTACAAATTTTTGATCAGGTTTTTGTGCAGCGACATCTGTCATTGCTGGTTGTAACTTGAATCCAATCCCAAAAATCAAATCAAAATTGTTATTTACAGCTGTATTTAAGTTTGTAACAAATTGAGAATCTTCATCTGATTGAATGTAGTTGTATCCATCTGGTCCTTTTTCAAGTCCGTGTTCTTCTCCCCAAGCTTCCATGCCTTCCCAAGCAGATTGGTTAAAAGATTTATCATCAACTCCACCTACGTCAGTAACCATAATAATTGAATAATCTTCTTTTGAACCTGATGATGAAGCAGTATCACTTCCTTCATCAGCTCCACATGCAGCCAACGTTAAACTTGATAATAGACCTAGAGTCAATAGACTCTTAAAATTTCTACTCTTCACTCAAAAAACCCCCAATATTTTTTTAGTACGAATCAATGTGTCATTAATTCATCCTCGCATTTATAGTACCATCTTTATTTAAAAAGATAAACACTAAATGTGATTATTGAAAACGTTTTAGTTAAATATTGTTCAGTTTTTAATCTATCTTTAATATGTTGCAATCAATTTTGTTTGGCTTTAAGCATAAAGCTTGACTTAAAGAATGATTAGTAAAAAAAGCATCTATTAAGAAATCAACTTAATAGATGCTTTTTTTACTACTGTTCTATTTCTGTATCAGCCAAATGATCTTCACTAGCAAGTTGAGTAATATTTACCTTACGAGGTTTGCTTCCTTCAGATGGACCAACAATACCACGCATTTCCATCTCATCAATTAGACGAGCAGCTCGGTTGTATCCAATTCTAAATCGACGTTGCAACAGCGAAATACTAGCTGTCTGCATTTCAACGATTAATGCTACAGCATCTTCATAAACTTCGTCTTGGACCTCGTTTTGCGTCGTTTTAGGCTCTTCAGTCGGCATCATTTCTTCTACATAATTTGCTCCCTGTTGATCCGTTACGAATGTTACAATATGTTCAACTTCTTCATCTGAAATAAACGCACCTTGCACACGAACTGGTTTATTTTCACCCATTGGTAAGAATAACATATCTCCCCTACCTAATAATTTTTCTGCTCCACTGCCATCTATGATTGTTCTAGAATCGACACCACTAGAAACTGCAAATGCAATTCGTGAAGGTACATTAGCTTTAATAATACCCGTGATAACATCTACACTGGGTCTTTGAGTTGCTAAAATCATATGAATTCCTGCAGCCCGAGCCATTTGAGCTAACCGAATGATTGCATCTTCAACTTCATTGCTAGCTACCATCATTAAGTCGGCTAACTCATCGACAATTACCACTATAAAAGGCAATGTCGGATAATTTTCGCCATTTTCTTCATTATGTGTTTTTAAATGCTGATTGTATCCAGTGATATTACGCATTCCACTGGCAGCAAATAGTTCGTATCTTCTTTCCATTTCAGTAACGACTTTTTGTAATGCTTGAGCTGCTTTTTTAGGATTGGTTACGACTGGTGTCAACAAATGTGGAATCCCATTATAAACATTCAATTCAACCATTTTAGGATCTATCATCATTAATTTCACTTCATTTGGTTTAGCTTTCATCAATAAGCTAGTAATAATACCGTTAATACAAACCGATTTCCCGCTACCGGTAGACCCTGCAACAAGCAAGTGAGGCATTTTAGATAGATCAGCCATCGTAATATTGCCGGAGATATCTCTGCCAAGCGGTACTTCTAACATTTTTTCTTTATTGTTAACTTGCCCTTCAATTACATCTCTAAAAGAAACTAAACTTACTTCACTATTTGGAACCTCAATCCCTATAAAAGATTTCCCCGGAATAGGAGCTTCGATTCGAATATCTTTCGCAGCTAGTGCTAATGCAATGTCATCACTAAGGCTGACAATTTTGCTTACCTTCACACCAATGGCTGGCTGAACTTCATATTTTGTTACAGCTGGACCTAAATTGGCTTTGGTAACTTTTGCATCGACTCCAAAACTTTTAAATGTTTTTTCTAATTTTTGAACATTTTTTTGTATAAGAGCATACTCATTAGTTTGGTCATTTTGTGGTATTTCATTTAATAAATACGAAGGCGGCAACTTATAATCTTTGTTTTCTCTTTCAGCTCCTATTTCAAAATCGATTGTTTCTCCTTCACTATCTTCTAGAACATCCCCCGCTGTTTTTTCTGGGATAGGTTTCTCAACACGACTCTGATAATTGTCGATTTCTAGCTGCAACTGTTCATTCTTACCCTTATTAACTGGCTCTTCTTGTGCATCATTAGTTGATCCTATTTTTACTTTATTTTTCTTTTCTTTCGTCTCTTTTTTATCCTTTTTTGGATCTGTTATTTCAGCTGATTTTTTTATATTATTTATCCTCTGCAGCATAAAGTTTTTTAACTTTATCATTGTTGTCCATAATCTTTGCCAAATACTCGCTAACAACTGACCACTATTTTTCAAAAATGATTTAAATGATAACTGAAACAGTAAAAATATACCGAAGAAAAAACCTAGTCCTGCTATAAAATAGGTACCCCATTGTGAGAATAAGAAATAGCTAGCTGAATAAAAAACGGCACCAATCATTCCTCCTCCAAGTGATTGAGTGATTTCATTATTCGCCATATCGGTTATAAAAAAACGGAACGTAGCAGAAATCACATTCATATCTCCATGGATAATAGGAGCAAATAACCGGGCATGCAAAACTAATAATAGGCTACTGTAAATAAGTAAAAAACCCATGATTCGTTTATTTTTAAAATAAGGCTCTTTACCTTTAAAAACCAAGTACGCGCCATAAACGCCTACTAAAATAGCCGCTACTGTATAAGTATTGCCTACAAAGAAACGAAAAAGATTTGCACTAAATATTCCCGCAAAACCTGTTTGTGAAGCTGAAAAAACACTTAGAATAATAAAAATCAAGCCGATAATTTCAAAAGAAAGACGATAATTTGCGTTCTTATTAGTAGTATTGTTCTTTTTTTTCACTGCCACGATTTTCTTCCCTCCTTACACCTCTCTTTAATTATACACAAAATTTGATTTAAACGGAATGCAGTAAAGGATGAAATCATTATTGCCTGATTTCATCCTTTACTGGGACTATTTTTTAATTGCCTTTTCTTTCCATAGCAGCTTTCATAGCCAAAGCTAGTGGACTTTCAACTTCTTCTTGTTTATTTATTTTTTTCATCAACTTACTTGTTTCATGCTTACTAGGCTTCTTACTGCTCTTACCTTCTATTTTTTCAGTAATGTTACAGTATTTGCATTTAAAATAATTTCCATTTTTCCCTTCATGGATTTCCATTTTACGATGACATTGTGCACATCGATGATTCGATACTTTTGGGTCTTTTCTTCGTTTATATGAACACGTTGTACTACTACAAATAAGCATTTTCCCATCACGGCCACTACGTTCTTTCAATAGTTCACCACAATCCGGGCAAATTTTAGTTGTTAATGCATGGTCCTTATATGTTTCTGTGCTATTTTTTATTTCAGTTACTAATCGAGCCGTCTCATTTTTTATTTGTTTTAAGAACACTTCTTTCTTTAACGTTCCTTTTGCAATTTCCTCTAATGCTTCCTCCCATTTCCTTGTGAGCTCTGGAGTCACCAATGCGGGATTGACTAACGTTAATAATTGTTGCCCTTTAGGTGTTGTACTTAATTTGTTTTGATTCCGTTCCATTAAGTCGCTTTTAATCAACTTTTCAATAATTTCAGCACGCGTAGCCGGTGTTCCTAATCCGTTTTTCTCCATATTCTGAAGAAGTGTACCTTCTGATAAGCGAGCTGGAGCTTCTGTCAATTGCATTTGAATTGTATAAGTTGGCTGAGTTAGTTGTTCATTTAATTGATAACCCTTTTCTGATTGTTTTTGGACTTCTTTTTTCCATCCCTTTTCAATCACTTCTTCTTGTTGCAGACTAAATAAGGTAGTAGCCGCGGAGAACACTATGGTTGTTTTAGAAACGTTATAAGCGGGTAAAAAGAGTCCTATAAATCGTTCGACAACCATGCGATAAATTTTCAACTCATCTGCTTCCATTTTTTCTGGACGTGGACGTTCTTCAGTAGGAATAATCCCATGATGATCGGTTACTTTTGCAGTATTGAATACGCCTTTTTGAGTTACCTGAGCCCCTCTTTTCAGAATACCTTTTACTTCATCAGGTGCAAAATTTTGAATGGCCGCTACTCTTTCTTTCATCGTTCCAATCATGTCTTGCGTTAAATATTTTGAGTCTGTTCTTGGATAAGAAAGTACTTTATGGCGTTCATATAATGTTTGCATTAAACTAAGTGTTTTCTTAGCTGAAAATTGATAACGTAAATTCGCTTCACGTTGAAGTTCAGTCAAATCATAAGGCAATGGGGCCTGTTGAATAGATTGTTTTTCTTTTATTTCCTTAACGATTACTGATTTATTTTTTAAAGAAGCTACTAGATCTTCCGCTTTTTGTCGTTCACTAAATTTACGGAGCGCACTATCTTGTATTGTTGCTTTTTTTCCATCAATCACTAGCTGAACAGTATAGAAAGTTTCAGGTACAAACGATTGTATTTTAGCCTCTTGTTTGCGTACCATGGCTAGCGTTGGGGTTTGGACGCGTCCAGCAGATAAACTATCTTGATACTTTACTGTCAATGCTCTAGTAACATTCAAACCTATCAACCAATCGGCCTCTGAACGTGCAACAGCAGAATCATATAATGTATCGTATTTTTTACTTGGTTGTAATTGATTAAAACCTTCTTTTATCGCCTTATCGGTTTGCGAAGAAATCCATAATCTTTTTATCGGTTTATTAAAGTGGACATACTCTAATATCCATCGTGCAACTAATTCTCCCTCTCGTCCAGCATCGGTAGCAATAACTGCTGAACCAATGTCTTTTCGATCAGCTAGCTGCTTGATGGCTTTTAATTGACTTCTTGTATTTTTTAACGGTGTAGTTAACATTTTTTCTGGGATAAGTGGCAGTGTATTTAAATCCCAAGTCGCCCATTCTTTTTTATACTCTTCTGGCATTTTCAATCCTAATAAATGTCCCAATGCCCAAGTTACAATGACGTCTTTTCCTTCAATATGGGTCTTGCTTTTTTGAGTGGCTCCGAGTACTCGTGCAATTTCTTTTCCTACACTTGGTTTTTCGGCAATAATTAATGTTTTCATGATCGTTCCTTTCTTAAAACAGCTCATCATTCCTCTTTTTTCACTATATGAAATGCTGTGCATTCATTGTAAATTATCTTTATACTCAATGCAACAATACCAAAAGTCTGCTCTTTTTTCTTATACTCAGACTAAAGAATGATTGACCCCATTAAACACAATCGTTAAAATAAACTAAACAAGTAACTTTTTTGGAAGAGGAAGTGCTAATATGACCATTTTTTTCCGATTGCTTAAACAGTTTCTTTTTCCACAAAACAAAACAATCGAGTCTTCTATTGAAGATTCCACTAATGGAGGGATTTCTATGAAAAAAGTTTCTATTCATGTATTTGGGTTGGTACAAGGTGTTGGCTTCCGTTACTCAACTAAATTAGTAGCGGATCAGATCGGTGTCTATGGAATTGTTCGAAATGAATCAGATGGAAGCGTCTATATAGAAGCTAACGGAGAGCCAGATAAAATCGACCAATTTATAGAAAAAATAAGAAATTCACCTTCCCCAAGCGGCAATGTTGATTCTATCGCAATAGAAGAACTTGCTTCAATTCCAACTAGAGACAAGTTCACAATAAGCAATTGAAAAACGGATACTAATCCTGTATAGTAAGTAATGTTACTTAATTTAATAAAAATGAAGGATTGTGAACAATGAAAAATTTCAAAAAATTACTTTTATCAGGAACGCTTTTAAGCGTAGTGGTTTTCTTGTCTGGTTGTATGGGTCATGACTCAGATGGTAATCCTAGTGGTATAATCTATCAGTTTTTAGTCGTTCCAACACAACAAGTTATCATCCAATTGGCTGATTTTTTTGGAGGTAGTTATGGACTGTCTATTATCGCTATTACGTTAGCTGTTCGTTTAATTATTATGCCTTTAAATTTAAGTCAATCTAAAAAATCAATTATTCAACAAGAGAAAATGGCTTTAATCAAACCAGAAATGGACGAAGTTCAAAAGAAACAAAAAGCAGCTGTTACTGCTGAAGAAAAAGCTGCTGCTCAACAAGAACTTATGAGTTTATATAAAGATAATAACATGAGTATGCTGGGAGGAATCGGTTGTTTACCATTACTGATTCAAATGCCTGTTTTTACAGCCATGTTTCAAGCAATCAATTTATCTACCGAAATAAGCAATAGCACTTTCTTAGGCTTTAGTTTAGGAAATCAAAATATCGCTCTTGCTATTGCAGCTGGTGCCGTTTATTTTGTTCAATCGTATGTTTCTATGATTGGACTTCCAGATGAACAGAAGAAACAAATGCGTACAATGATGTACGTTAGTCCAATCATGATTTTAATGGTTTCCTTTACTTCTCCTGCTGGATTAGGATTGTATTGGTTTGTCGGAGGAATTTTTGCAGTTTTCCAAACGATTATTACCAACTTTATCTTCAAACCAAGAATAAAAGCTCAACTTGAAGAAGAAGCTAGAAATCGTCCTGCTAAACCTAAACGGACGATTAAACAAGCTGAACCTGTTGAACAACAGACGAAAGTTTTAACTCATTCTTCTAATAGAAAGAATGCAAATGGAAGAAATGCTGGCAAACAACAAAAAAAACGTTAAACTAACAAAAAAAATGAGGCTGGGACAAAACCTCCCAGTAACTAAAAAAACGTTAATTGCATTTTTGCAATTAACGTTTTTTTAGTTTTTTCAACTGATTAAGTAAATTCTTTAGGCTAAATCGCCTTTGTTTTTCTATATTTTTTGAAGTTATTAGCCATAAAAGCCAAACCTATATCGACTTTAATTTTCTCTTTCCCACGCAAATGGAAGCGAGTGAAACCTAAATTAGCTTTTACCTGCCCGAAAACTGGCTCTACCTCGATTTTGCGTCTCGCAAAAATCTTGGAGCCTTCAGGTGATAAAAGCTTAGTCGCTTCTATTTCTTTTAAAGCTTCATAATGCCAATTGTAATAGAAGGCTTTTTGTTCTGCCTCCTCTGGATTATCCGGTCTATAAACATGACTATCCTGATGAAATCCACTACTGTTTTTCTTGTGACTTATATAGTTAAAATAATAATTTGTACCATCTGGATGTATAAAGTAATTTCCTTCGGAATGATAAGTCCAGTTTTTTCTATTTCTTGAAGAGCTACTATAGGATCGTGTTTGTTCTTTATCAAAGAGGTTATATTTTATGAGATGATTTACTCCGATATCATTCAGAAAATTTAGGTTCTCTTCACTGCCATAACCAGCATCTGCAATAATCATTTTTGGCAAGTAATCTAATGATTCAACAAACGGAATGAGTGTCCGTGTATCCGTTGGATTTGGAAAAGCATCATAAGCTAATACAAATTGATTTTCAGTACCGATTTGAATATTGTACGCCGCTTTTAACTGGCCGTTCATCATATGATCGTCTTTCATTCTCATAAAAGTAGCCTCTAAATCAATCTTAGAAAAGCTATTACGACCATTAAACACTTTATCATGGGCTTCATAATTTCTTTTGCGTAGGATGAAATCATTTTTCAATTTACGTAAATGTTTTTTTAATCTTCGTCTCTTTTGTTTCTTGGGGTTCTTTCCATGAACAGGATGATCTTCAATATCAGTAGTCAATTGATTGATTTCTTTTTCGATTAGGGTTGTCAAATCCTCAAGTTCGCCAATAGAAATATCCTCTAAATCATCTATCACCATAGATTCTTCAACCAGTGGTTGAATTTCGTCTACAAAATATTGTTTCGTCTTCATTCTGAGAGAAGTTGCATATCTGTCTATAGCTTTTTTCCATACAAAGGAATATTTATTGGCGTTAGCCTCTATTTTAGTTCCATCTATAAATAGTTCATTCATAGAGATAAGATTTTCTGTTTTGAGTTTAACCGTAAATTCAGTAAATAATTCAGGTAATAACTTTTGGCAATTTTCAGAAGAACGAAATCGGTTGATTGTTCGATAGGAGATAACTTCGTTACTAACTGCCCACATCATGGCTATGTTTTCCGTCATCATTTTTTCAATTTTCCGGCCAGAATAAATCCCTTCTGAATAAGCAAAGAGAAGTGCTTTTATTAGTAACCTTGGATGATAACCAGGTCTTCCCTCGGAAGAATCAAGTTGAGAAAACAACGTGTTGTCCATTGATTCAATAAATTCATGAATTTCAAAAATAATATGGTTTGGAGACAATAAACAAGACAATTCTATTGGCAAGCTTGTTTGATTCGTGGTATATTTTTTATACATTAGAAACCCCTCCGATAATTGTATTTGTGGTTATTTACATTATATCAAAGGGGTTTCTTTTTGTATTATAAAAAGCATCCAGAAAAGTCATTTAAACTTTTCTGGATGCTTTTTAGCTAGGTTTTGTCCCAGCCTCATTTTTTTAATTTTCTTCTCTATAGATAGGCAATGATATTCTAAATATCGTTCCATAGTCGAGAACACTTTCAACTGTAATATTTCCGTTATACCCATTTAACAATTCTTTTGCAATCGATAATCCAAGTCCGTTTCCGCCTTTATGCCGGCTACGCGCTTTATCGATACGATAAAAACGATTGAAAATCTTTTCTGTATCTTCATGAGTCATACCTTCACCAAAATCTTGAATGGCAATTTGAACTTCTCTATCATCGGTTGAAACGGAGATATGAACTTCTTTACGATCAGTAGAATATTTCACGGCATTATCTAATAGGATAACTAAAATTTGTTCCAAATGATTTCGGTAAATTGAAACATAAACATCATCGTAGATATCATCGTCTAAAATAAACGTAAAGTCCGGATGAATGAGGATAAAGTTATTGTATGTTTGATGAATAACAGGCTTGATAGCTGTTTTTTCGTTTTTATAATGGATTTCAACTTGTTCAGCTCTAGATAGATCAAGCATTTCTTGAACCAAACTTTTCATTCGGGTAATCTCTTGCAACGAAGCAGCAAGAGATTCATCAAGTATTTCTGGATCTTCTTTGCCCCATCGATTTAATAACTTCAAATGTCCTTCCATAACAGCGACTGGCGTTCTTAGTTCATGAGAAACATCTTCTACAAATTGTTTTTGCTGCTCAATGTATTTCTGCATCTTATCTAACATATCATTAAATACCATTGAAAGATGGTCTAATTCATCGTTTCCTTCATCCACTTCAATTCTGGAAGTGGATTGCGTATCTTGACGAAGATCATTCATAGTATTCGTAATATTTTTTATTGGTTTCAAAAAATTAGATGCCAATAAATAACCTAAAATACCACTAAAAATAAGTGCCGCAAAACCCATTGAAACCAAGCTGATGATTGTGACATCGATCATCTTATGATAATCCGTCATCCCATCGATAACTTGCACATACCCAATGATTTGATTCGTTTCATCAGAAACAACAGGCGTGACTCCATAATAACCTTCTTCACCGTTTACTTCTATCATCTTAATGACCGGTTCCGAACTCTTTTCAAAAGAAAAATCACCTAATTTAGACTCAAAAAGCAAACGAGATGTTGGAGTGTAGACTTTTACAATCACATCTTCTTCATTCATCTTAGCATATAAAGTATCTTGATAATTTCCAGAATCTTCAAAAGTTGTATTTCGTTGATCATACTTCTCTTTTAGCTCCATGAAATCAGGAGAATAGGAAGGATTAAACGCGGAGTAGACAGTTGCTTTTGACAAAGCTGTTGAGTCACTATCCGTTAGTTTATTTTCATCCACCAAACGACTGGACGCTCCAAAGAGAACTTCTCTGAAGTTCTCTTCTTCTTGGGTAAACATAATTTGTCTAAAACCTACAAAAATCGCAATAGAAAAAATCGAAAACGTTAGAAATATTGCAAGTGTAGCCCCAATAGTCCACTTCCATTTTAGTGAAAGCCGTTTTCTTTTTTTTCTATCCTTTTTTTTGTTATAAAACGGGAATTTCACGAACGCATCACGTAACCTGTACCACGAACAGTTTGAATATAACTGTCAACGTTAGGAACATCAATTTTATTACGCAAGTAACGAATGTAAACATCTACCACATTCGTTTCAACTTCTGTTTCGTATCCCCATACTTTATTTAACAATACATCACGTGCTAAAACGACATTTACGTTTTCCATTAATTCTAATAGCAATTCATACTCACGTTTTGTTAATTCAATAACTTCTTCTCCACGGCGTACAACACGGTTTTCTTTCTCAACCGTTAAATCTCTATACGTAACTGTCGTTTGCTTCGTGATATTTTGTTCACTTTCAATTTCAATACGACGGAATAAAGCACGTAATCTCGCTAATAATTCTTCAATAGCAAATGGTTTTACGATATAGTCATCTGCACCGTGATCTAGTCCAGATACTCGATCAATAACAGAATCTCTAGCCGTCATCATAATAATTGGTACATTGCTTACTTGTCTAATACGACGACAAACATCTATGCCATTTAATTCAGGTAACATTAAGTCTAATAAAATAACATCCCAATGTGCATCCTCTGCAACTGCTGCTTCTAATCCAGTACGCCCATTATAACGAACCTCTGTTGCATAGCCTTCGTGTTTCAGTTCTAGTTCTACAAAACGAGCTAGATTTTTTTCATCTTCAATAATTAAAATATTATTCATTTTATTGCACACCTGCTCCTCTAAAGTCACTATTTTTCTATTTCGCTCTTGTTACGATACCACGATAAAAAGTTTTTCACAATCAATTTTTAATGTGTCCGTTATCATCTTACCATAAATTAAAAATAAATGAGAACCTTGAAACTTACATTTAAGAAATATTTAAGCAATTAGACAGTTGTCTGTTATATTAAGTCATTTTAAAATTAATATTGACTTTTTGCATACAAAAAAAGAGACTAGATTAGTCTCTTTTTTTCCCATAAAAAATTATAAATTAAAGTTGTTCTTCTCCTTCATTTCCATACCAATCAAAATGGAATGTTCCTGCTTTATCTGTTCTTTCGTAAGTGTGTGCTCCAAAATAATCCCGCTGTGCTTGGATAATATTGGCAGGCAGATCTGCTGTACGGTAAGAATCATAATAAGCGATAGCTGAAGAAAATGTTGGAATAGGAACGCCTGATTTAACAGCAATACCAATAATATCACGAACAGAATCTTGATAGTTTTTAGTGATATCCATAAAGTACTCATCTAACATTAAGTTTTTAAGGTCTGATTTACGATTATAAGCATCCGTGATTTTTTGTAAGAAGCGAGCACGGATGATACAACCAGCACGGAAGATTTTAGCTATTTCGCCGTATTGCAAGTTCCAGTCATACTCTTCACTCGCTGTACGCATTTGTGCAAATCCTTGAGCATAGCTCATGATTTTACTGAAGTATAAGGCTTGTCTAATTTTTTCAACTAACTCAGCTTTATCTCCATCAAATGAGTAACTAGCTGGTTTTGGTAATACTTTACTTGCTTCAACACGTTCTTCTTTCAATGCTGAAATATAACGTGCAAAAACAGATTCTGTGATTAATGGAAGTGGAACACCTAAATCTAATGCACTTTGTGATGTCCATTTACCGGTACCTTTATTTCCAGCACGGTCTAAAATGATGTCGACCATAGGTTTACCAGTTTCCGGATCTTTTTTAGTTAAAGCAGTTGCGGTAATTTCGATTAAGAAACTATCCAATTCGCCTTTGTTCCATTCAGCAAATACTTCAGCTATTTCTTCAACTGATAAACCAGCAACATTGCGCAACAAGTGATAAGATTCAGCAATTAATTGCATATCCCCATATTCAATACCATTATGGACCATTTTAACATAATGTCCTGCTCCATTTGGTCCAATATACGTCACACATGCTTCGCCGTCTTCAGCTACTGCTGCGATTTGTTCAAGAATAGGAGCTACTAAATCGTATGCTTCTTTTTGTCCACCAGGCATAATTGCTGGCCCTTTTAAAGCTCCTTCTTCTCCACCAGAAACACCTGTACCAATAAAGTTTACGCCTGATTCAGCTAATTCTTCACTACGACGAATCGTATCTTTAAAGAACGTATTTCCTCCATCAATTAGCACATCTCCTTCATCAAGATGTGGCAGTAAAGATTGAATCGTTGCATCTGTTCCTTTACCTGCTTGCACCATTAACAAAATACGTCTTGGTTTTTCAAGTGAATCTACAAATTCTTCAACTGTACGAGTTAATACTAAGTTTTTATCAGGATTTTCTGCAATAACATCTTCTGTTTTAGAAGTTGTTCGATTATAAACCGATACGGAATATCCTCTGCTCTCAATATTTAAAGCTAAATTTTTCCCCATAACAGCCATTCCAACTACACCAATTTGTTGCTTACTCATATCTATTTAAACCCCTTTCAATTAAAAACTAATTTTATTTAAATGGTATTTCTTCGTTCCTTACTATCCTAGCAAAAAAAGAAGGAAATTAAAAGTCGTTTCCTTTAATATATCCATTTATAAAAAAATATACAACATTTAACTAAACTATCTCCCATTCTTGGTTATTAATCTCTCTTTTTTTCTTTTTTATTCCAAATTAGTGTAAACTAAGTAATAAGGTAGTCTCTACTTTTTACTTGTATTTTCTATTAATTTTATTTTAAGGAGCGTTTGCTATGATTCAGTCCTATTACACTACAAACCAAGGTAAAATTACTCATGACATTGATTTTACTCATGCAGAATGGCTACACCTTTCTGATCCAACAGATGATGAAATTGACAAAGTTGTTCATCATTTTGGTTTTCCAAGAGATTACCTTACAGGTGTGCTAGATCCAGATGAAGTGTCAAGATACGAAAATTTAGAAATGGAAGAAAGGGAAAGTTCTTCATTAGCTATGTTTCTTTACCCTTTAAAAGTGACTAACGGACTAAGCGACAGTGAATACGTTACTAGACCTTTAGCCGTAATCTTAACAGCACACACAATTATTACAGCTACTGTCCAAACACCCGATTTCATTTCAAATATGATTACAAATAAACCGAACTACCCAAGTGATAGTTCTGACCAAGAACGTTTTTTACTAGATATTGCTTGGCATATTTCTTCAGATTACATTTTCTATTTAAAAGAAATCAATTCCAAAATTGAAAGATTGGAAGATAATTTAACAAAAACAACCAATAATCGTCAGCTTTTTTCTTTAATGGCTCTACAAAAAAGTTTAGTTTATTTTGATTCTGCGATCGAAAGCAATCATCCCATCTTTAAACATCTCAAAAATATTGAGCGTTTCAATCAAAATAAAAAAAGTCTTTCATTTTTGCATGATGTAGTTGTTGAAAACCAACAAGCAGAAGCTATGATACGTCAATCTAATCGAATGTTAGAACAAATTAGTGCCATTTTTTCTTCTGTTATCTCAAACAACTTAAATAACATTATGAAAGTTCTAACTTCAATTACAATCGTTTTAACAATACCAAATATTATTGGAGCAATCTGGGGGATGAATGTTTCTTTACCATTCGAGAACACACCTGGTGCTTTTTGGATACTTAATTTAATTATTATCGTTATTTGTATCCTTACTGTTTGGATATTAAGAAAAAAAGATTATTTTTGATACACTCTTGCTTCCTTCCTATTATTTGTTGTAAACTATAATAAATATACGTTTGAAAGTGGGGGTCACATCGTGGCTACAAAAGATAAAAAGAAAGTTTCTAAAACTCAACGGTTTACAAAAGTATTTGTCTGGGTCATGCTTATTGCTATACTAGGTTCAGGCTTTGTAACAGCTCTTTATACACTCATTACGATGAATTAAAGTTCACCATATGAACCAATTTGGCTAAAATTGGTTCATATGGTTTTTATTTTTACATTTGGAGGTTCAATCTATGACTAATTTCAACAGACGATCACATAACATTCAAACTGCTACTTTTAGTATGGGGTGTTTTTGGGGGCCAGACAGTCGCTTTGGTCATCTACCAGGAGTCATCCGAACGCGTGTTGGTTACGCTGGTGGAACCACACCAAACCCTACCTATAAATTGTTGGGAGATCATACTGAAACTGTAGAAATTGATTTTGATCCCGAAGTTATTTCTTACTCAGAAATTTTGACTATATTTTGGGATAACCATGATGCTGCTAAAGATCGCAACTATAAAGGTCGTCAGTATCTCTCTCTTTTATTTTATCATAATGTTGAACAACACCAGACACTCCAACAAGTCAAAAAAGATTGGGAAAATACTAACTATAAGAATATACAAACAGAAATCCAACCCTATTCTACCTTTTATCGAGCCGAAGATCGTCATCAAAAATATTTTTTGAAACGCTACCCTAAAGCACTTGAAGCTATCACTAGTCTCTTTCCAACCTATTCTGACTACGTTGATTCTACTATCGCGGCACGTCTAAATGGTTTTGTTAGAGAATACGGTCTATTAGCAGAGATCAAAAAAGAATTAGCCTTTTGGGGACTAACTGAAAATGAAAAAAACAGTTTAATGGACTTACTTCATATTATTCGTTGGTAAAAAGAATGGTGAATGGTTCTCAAACAAAAAATGAGCCAGTAATTGATTAGACGTCTAATCAATTGCTGGCTCATTTTTTTCAACTCATTTGTTTCTGCTTTTGTCTTTCTGTTTTAGCTAACACTGTTAATTCTTTTGCATGCTCTAAAGTTAATTTTGTGATTTCAGTTCCAGCTAGCATACGTGCAATTTCATCTATCTTTTCTGCAGATTCCAAAGCATTTACATGCGTTTTTGTTCGATCGTTTTCAACACTTTTAGAAATATACAAATGATTATCTGCCATCGCTGCGACTTGAGGCAAATGAGTGATACATAAAACCTGCGAGTGAACAGCTACTAGATAAATTTTATTTGCAATAGCTTGTGCAACTCGCCCACTGACACCTGTATCTACCTCATCAAATATTATGCTCGTGATTCCCTGAGATTTAGAGAAGATAGTCTTCATAGCTAACATCATACGAGACAATTCTCCACCCGAAGCTACTTTAGCTAACGGCTTTAACGGCTCCCCCATATTGGTGGCAATATAAAACTCCACGATATCAAAACCTGATTCGTGTGCTTCTTCACTTAAAAATTCATTAACAGGTTTAAAGAATTGAACTTCAAAGACTACTTTTTCCATATAAAGTTCTTGTAATTGCTCATGAATAGACCGTTCAATATCCTTGGCTACTTCTCTACGTTTTTCAGAAAGTCGTTTGCCTTGTTTTACCAATTCTTTGGATAAAACAGCTAATTCTTTAGTCATATTCGTTAAATGATTTTCTCGATTCATTATTTGATCTAGTTCAGCTGTAATTTTTTCATAATAAGCCTTGATGTCCACAATAGAATCACCATATTTACGTTTTAATTGTTTAATAATCTCCAACCTTTTTTCAATTTCATTTAGTCGGTCCTCATCATATGCCATTTGATCTATTTCTCTTAAAATATCACTAGCTGCTTCTTGGAGCTGAAAATAACTACTTGAAATGGCCTCTGACAACGTTTTGTATTTTTCATCTATCTCTTCTAGAGAGCTCATATCCGTCATGGCATTTCCAACTAAATCGATACCATTGACCTCATCTCCTTGTAGCGCATCATAGCTCAAAGATAAAGCAGACATGATTTTTTGGTAATTGGCTAAAAGATTTTTTTCTTCTAGTAATTCTTCTTCTTCTCCATCAAGAAGTTCTGCCATTTCGATTTCATTTGTTTGGTACTGTAACATATCCAAACGTTGTGCTAATTGTTGCTCACCATTTTGCCATTTATGAAAGGCTTTTTCCACTTTTTTATACTGAGTATAGGTTTCTTTAAAATCATTTTTTAATACGATCAATTCTTTATCACCAAAATGATCTAACATATTTAAATGGCGATCAGGATTCATCAATTCTTGGTGCTCATTTTGTCCATGAATATCGATGATAGATTCACCTATTAAACGCAATGTTGCTATCGTTACTAAGCGACCATTGATGCGGCAAACATTTTTTCCACTGCGATGAATATCTCGTTGAATAATAACAGTCTCTTCATCACTGTCAATATCATAAGCTTTTAATAATTCATAAGTAAGCGTATTTCCTTCCAATGAAAACAAAGCTTCTAATACACATTTAGTCGCACCATGACGAATAAATTCGCTAGATCCTCTTCCACCCGCAAGTAATCCAACAGCATCAATAATGATTGATTTTCCTGCTCCTGTTTCTCCGGTTAAAACAGTCATACCTTGATTAAAACTAAGATTTAAATTTTGTATGATTGCAAAATCTTTGATCGTTAATTCCTGAAGCACTGTTTTCCGCCTCCAATACTTCTTTCTTAAAAGTTAGATTAATTGTATAAAATGATTCTTCAACTGTAATGTTTCTTCGTGTGATCGACAAATAATTAGTACTGTATCATCTCCTGAAATAGCTCCAAAGACACTCTCAAAATTTGAAGAGTCAATTAAACTGCCTAGAGCAAATGCATTCCCAGGGATAGTTCGAATGAGTAGAAAACAGTCTTGCGTATCCATTGAAACAAAAGCATCTTTAAATAAACGCTCCAATTTTTTTGATGTATCGTATTGAATGTCCGGCGGCAAACTATATTGGTATCCTCCTGTTTGTGAAGGAACTTTTACTAATTGCAATTCTTTAATATCACGCGAAATAGTTGCTTGTGTGACTTCTATACCTCGTTCTTCTAATATACGCACAAATTCTTCTTGTTTTTCAATAACATTTTCTTTAATCAACTCTTGTAACAAATGGTGACGTTCTCTTTTTTTCATGTTTCCACCTCATTTTCATAACCACTATTATCCTTTAATACTCTTATCATAGCGTATTTATTTCAGTTAGAAAAGAAAAAACAAAATAAATTAGACTGAATGCTTTAAATAGTTGAAATAAAATACGAATGTGCTAAGTTAAATCAGCACATTCGTTATTTTATTTCTTTTCTTTTTTTAATGTGGTATAAGCTTCTGTTAAAACTGATTCAATATCCACAGTCTCTGCTACTTCACCTTGTATTTTATCATTCCATTTTAAATGAGCTAAAAATTCAATATTTCCTTCTCCACCAGTAATCGGTGAGAACGTCAAATTCAATACATCATACCCAATACTTATTGCAAATGAAAGCATGTCTGTCAAAACTTGTTCATGAACTCGCTGGTCACTTACGATCCCTTTTTCACCTACATCTTCACGGTGAGCTTCAAATTGAGGTTTTATTAAAGCCAATACGTCTCCACCAGAAGCAATAATGTTTTTTAAAACTGGTAAAATCAGGCGTAAAGAGATAAACGAAACATCAATTGAAGATAAATTCGGTCTGCCTTTTGAAAAATCTTCTGGTTTACAATACCTAAAATTGGTTTGTTCCATGACAACTACCCGCGAATCTTGACGAAGTTTCCATGCTAATTGGTTCGTCCCTACATCTAAAGCATAACTCAATTTAGCCCCATGTTGCAAAGCTGCATCTGTAAATCCTCCAGTAGAAGAGCCGATATCTAGCATGACTTTGTCTGTGATAGAAACATTGAACACTTTCATGGCTTTTTCTAATTTAAAACCACCACGACTCACGTACCGTGAATGTTTCCCTTTTAAGTGAAGCTGAGTATCACTAGATAATTTTTCCCCAACAGTATCGATTCGTTCTTCTTTTGATGTGTATACTTGACCAGCCATAACTGCACTTTTTGCTTTTTCGATAGACTCTACCAAGCCTTGTTCGACTAAGAGAATATCTACTCGTTCTTTTTTCATGTAAGGGCTCCTATCTTTTTAACCAATCACCAACAAATCAATCATTTCTGTTAATAAATTAATTTGAATTGGATTAACTGAATTCTGACTGATTTTTTCAACCGTATTTAAATTTGTTTTTGCTGCTGTTAGCTCTTTAGCCAAAGCTTTTTTAGCCCCTTCAAGTGTCAACAAACCAGGATACGTGCTTTTATTATGAGCTTCATCCATTCCAGTGTTTTTGCCTATTTCTGCTACATCACCAATGACATCTAAAATATCATCGCGGATTTGGTAAGCTAATCCGATATGTTCAGCATATCCCATCAATTGCTCTTCTATTTCTGTCGTCGTATCAGCAATTACACAAGCTGCGTAAATGGGGAACTTTAATAATTCGCCCGTTTTATTTCGATGGATAAATTGCAGTTCTTCCAAATTCAAACTTTTTTTCTCACCTTGAATATCAGCCATCTGGCCTAAAATCATCCCTTTTGGACCCGCTGATTTCGCCAATGCACTTATTAATTTAACCTTTTTTTCTGATGACTCATCTGAATCCGCAATTATTTCAAACGCCTGTGTCAGTAGCGCATCTCCTGCTAAAATCGCGATATCTTCACCATATACTATATGACTTGTTGGTTTTCCTCTGCGTAAATCATCATCATCCATAGCCGGCAAATCATCATGGATCAAAGAATACGTATGAATAAATTCTAACGCAGCACTAGCAGCATAGCCTTTTTTTATATCGCCACCCAATGATTGAATCGTTGCTAAAAGAAGTAAAGGTCTGATTCTTTTTCCGCCAGCCGCTATAGAATAAGACATCGCTTCATGCAATTTTTCTTTTTTTGTTAACTCTTTCCCTATATAGTCCAACATCTCTTTTTCAAAAGATGGAATTACATTTTCTTTGAATGATTTTAGATTCATTATTGCCCTTCTTTCTTATTCATTCTCACTAGTTTCTTCAAATAATTTTTCTTTCCCATTTTCATCTACAATTTTAGTTAAGGTTTGTTCTGCATTTTGTAAGGTTTCTTTACAAAACTTGCTTAGACTTACTCCTTTTTGAAATTGATCTAATGCTTCTTCCAAGGGAACATCACCACGTTCTAAATTTGTCACAATTTCTTCTAACTGTTGCATAGCTTCTTCAAACTTCATTTTTTTAGCTGTACTCATTTCGATTCCTCTTCTTTCTTTATCACTTTTGCTTCAAAGTTTCCTTTGTGCAAATGAATGTGTATCTTATCATCTACGTCAACTTGCTTACTGTCTTTGATAACTTTCCCATCTTTCGTTGCGTAACTATATCCTCGATTTAGGATTTTTAACGGGCTTAAATAATCCAGTGATTGAACAGCATAATGGAATCGCTTAGTTTGATTCTCCATGTACCATTCCATTTGGGTAGTCAACTGTCGGTCCATTACAGTTAAATCACTATACTTTTGTTTCACCAATTGCGCTGGATTTTGTGCATTTAACTGTAGCGTGTGTACGTTAAGTTCGTTTTTTAATTGCTGATTTTTTTCTTCCATAGATCGAATCAATCGTTCAGTTAATAAATCTAATTTTTGAGCATATCCTTCATACAATCGTTGCGGCTGATTGAATATATAAGAACTCAAATGACCAGCCAAACGTTGATTTAGGTTTTCTACTTTTCGCGCATAACTTTGAACTAGTCTCAATTTCAATTGATCAATTTTAATCAATTCATCAGACAATAATGGAACAGAAAGTTCTGCCGCTGCTGTTGGAGTTGCTGCTCGTACGTCTGCCACTAAATCGGCAATAGTCGTATCGGTTTCATGCCCTACAGAAGAAATGATTGGTGTTTGAGCTTCAAAGATTGCACGTGCAACTATTTCTTCATTAAAAGGCCATAGATCTTCAATCGAACCTCCACCACGCGCAATGATCATGGTATCAAAATCACCTTTTTCTTCTACCATACGAATACTTGATACAATTGCCTCCGCTGCTTTAGTTCCTTGGACAAGGGTCGGATAGATCACCAGTTGCACAATTGGAAAACGTCTTTTTATCGTAGTCATAATATCTCTAACAACAGCGCCGCTTGGACTCGTTATAACTGCGATTCTTTTAGGAAAAGTAGGAATTAATTGTTTTGGAGCATCAAAAAGTCCTTCATGCCTTAATTTTTTCTTCATCTCTTCTAAAGCTTGGTAGAGTGCTCCAACACCATCGGGCTCCATATGTTCAATCGTTATTTGATAATTTCCGCTTGCTTCATATAACGTTATTCGCCCAATAACCAATACTTTCATTCCCTCTTCGGGAGTGAACTTTAATTTTTGAAAAGCGGGCTTAAACATAATAGCAGAAATTTTCGCATGATCATCTTTTAAACTAAAGTACTGATGTGCATTTGGTCTATTTCTAAAATTCGAAATTTCTCCTGTCAAATAGATTCTATCTAAATAAGGATCCCGTTCAAATTTCCGTTTAATATATCTAGTCAATGCGGTAACCGTTAAGTAATCATTTGACAATTTATTCACTCCCTTAGCAGCATTGCCTATTAAAAAGCGTTATCCTTTTTAGGTAAAGATGACACTACTTTATAATTAGTCTTCTGATAATGCGGCTAGTTTATTCGCACTTTCAATCGTTTGATAAAGCAACATTGTAATCGTCATTGGACCGACACCTTTAGGAACGGGGGTTAAATAACCCGCTACTTCAGCTACCTCATCACTTTTTACATCGCCAATCAATTTGCCATTTTCATCACGATTCATTCCTACATCAATGACTGCAGCTCCTGGTTTAATAAATTCTTTAGTAACAAAGTGTCCTTTGCCAATTGCTACAACTAAAATATCAGCCGTACGAGCTACCGCCGCCAAATCTTTTGTTCTAGAATGTGCCATGGTAACAGTTGCATTTTTCATCATTAACAGCTGAGCTATCGGTTTTCCAACAATATTGCTACGCCCTATAACTACTGCTGTTTTCCCTTCAATTTCTACTTCGTAACGTTCAAGCATTTTCATAATACCATAAGGCGTGCATGGTATTTTATCCGGTTTACCTATAAACAATTTCCCCATATTTACAGGATGAAAACCATCCACATCTTTTTCAGAATCAATCGCATTTACTATTTTATCTGAATCGATGTGCTTTGGTAAAGGCAATTGAACCAATATCCCATGAAACAATGGATCTTCATTATACTGTTTGACCTCATTCAGTAATTGTTTTTCTGTTATATCTGCGGGATAGCGTTTTATAAGCGAGTGAAAGCCTAAAGCTAGTGCACGTTTTTCTTTATTTTTAACATACGTTTGACTTGCAGGATCTTCGCCAACTAATAATACAACTAAACCAGGAGTAATCCCTTTTTCTTTAAGTTTATTGACGTTATTCTGCATCTCGACTGTCATTTCATCGGCTAAAAGCTTGCCGCTCATAATTGTTGCACTCATAAAAATCCCATCCTTTTCATCCGAACTGAAGTGACTTGTTTTTATCATATCTATCTTATCATAAGAATTAGATCAGATATACCCTCAAATCTGCATTATAAGAGTTTCTAAAAAGATAGCCTATCCATAAAAAAACAGTGAAAACAAAGCTTATTCAGCTTCATTTTCACTGTTTTCATTTACTATATTTGCTAAAACACCGTTAACAAATTTTCTGGATTTTTCATCACTATACTTTTTAGTAATTTCGAGAGCTTCATTTAGTGCAACTCTGTCCGGTACATCTGAAACATACATCATTTCAAAAATTGCCACTCGAATAATAATTAAATCCGTTTTAGCAAGTCTATTTAATGACCAATTTTCTAAGTGCGTTTTGATTTTCTCATCTATTTCGTCTTGTTTTTCCATTACACCTGATACAAGCATATCTAAATAACTTGGTACCAAAACTGTTTCAACTTCATCAATTAAGTCATTTTCACTTATTAAAGCGTGTTGCATCGCTTCTTCTTTTGATAAATCCTCATTAACGGAAAGCTGAAAAAGCGATTGTAACGCTTTTTCTCTAATATCACGTCTTGTTAAACTCACTCTTCGTCACCATCTTCTTCTTCATTCAAATCTAACAATTCTTGTAATTCTGTTTTTTCTGGTACAATTCCAACAATGTGGACATTTACTTCAGCAAGTGTGATATCTGTCATTTGAAGCAATTGTTCTCTTACTTTTTCTTGAATTTCTAAAGCAACTTTGGGAACCGAAACACCATAAACAAGGTAACAGTAAATATCTACTTTTAAGCCTTCTTCGTCAGATGTTAAATGAACACCTTTTTTATGGTCAACTCGTCCAAATAATTCCGAAACACCAGAAGTCATTTTCCCTTGCATTGAATAGACTCCGTCTACTTTATTTGCAGCAATACCAGAGATTACTTCAATTACCTGAGGAGCTACTTCTATTTCTCCAAGAGTACCTTTAGTATCATTGATTGCAACTGTTGATTCTTCAGTCATTAGGTAAACCTCCTTTATTCACTAATTTCTTTTTTAAATCGAGATTAATTGATTATGCACGTGATACGTACGAACCGTCTTGAGTATTAACAATTAATACATCATCTACATTTATAAAGAAAGGAACGTTAACGGATGTTCCAGTTTCTAAAATTGCTGGTTTTGTTCCACCTGAAGAAGTGTCTCCACGAATACCAGGTTCTGTTTCAGCAACACGCAATTGTACTGTATTTGGTAATTCAACACCTAATACTTCTGTATCATACATTAATACATGAACTTCCATATTTTCTTTCAAATATTTCAATTCTTCAACAATAGAATCGCCTGGTATTTCAATTTGTTCATATGTTTCGCTATCCATAAATACATATGAACCAGCACTTTCATATAAATATTGCATTTTATTATTATTGATTTGAGCTTTTGCTACTTTTTCGCCTGCACGGAAAGTTTTTTCTTGTACTGCACCAGAGCGTAGATTTTTTAATTTTGAACGTACAAAAGCTGCACCTTTACCTGGTTTTACATGTTGAAACTCGACAACACGCCAAATCGCACCTTCTACTTCAATGGTTAAACCTGTTTTAAATTCATTTACTGAAATCATTTAATTTCCTCCTATGAGTCCGTTCCTATTTTTCTGTATAAGTGTATCATTTTTTCACTGTTCTGCCTAATAAATTGTTGATTTAAATCCTCTTATAAAATGATAAGTTCTTTTGGCGAATGAGTAATGACTTCATTTCCATTTTCAGTAATCACCAAATCGTCTTCAATTCTCACTCCGCCCAAACCTGGAAGATAAATCCCAGGCTCATTAGTAATGACATTCCCAGGAATAAATCGTTTTTCTGCCAACTTAGAAACATTAGGGCCTTCATGAATCTCTAATCCTATTCCATGACCCGTTGAATGACCAAAAGCTGCTCCATAACCATAACTTGCAATATGATCACGTGCAACAGCGTCTAATTGGACACCTGACATACCCGGTTTAGCTGCATCAATCACTTTTAATTGTGCTTCAAGCGTAATAGCATAGATTTCTTTCAACTTTTCACTAGGTTCGCCTACTGCAATTGTTCTAGTCATATCCGAAACATACCCTTCATAATAACAACCAAAATCAATCGTTACAAAGTCACCTGTCTCAATTTTCTTATGACTAGCTACTCCGTGAGGCATTGCTGAACGAACGCCACTAGCTACAATCGTTTCAAATGATACACCTGTTGCTCCTAGGCCACGCATATGAAAATCGAGCAAATTGGCTACTTCAATTTCTGACATGCCTGGTTTTATTTCTCCCAAGATAAACTTAAATGCTGAATCCGAAATAGAACAAGCTTTTTTGATGGTTTCAATTTCCGTTTCATCTTTAACTTCTCTTAATTCTTCCATTAAGCCTTTTACTGGAATCAATTCACTTGAAATAATTTCTTCTAATAATTCAAATGTACTAAAAGTGACAAAATCCTGTTCAAAGCCTAAATTTTCAATCTTATCTTCAGCTACTAATCTTGCCACTTCATCAAATATAGGACCACTATTTGTAACGATTTCAAACCCTACAGCTTGAATAGCTACTTGTTCAGTGTATCTAAAATCAGTCACAAAATAAGCTTTATCTAACGTAATAACACTTAATCCAGTTGTACCTGTAAAGTTTGAAATATACCGTAAATTATAAGGACTAGTTACCAATAATGCATCAATCTTTCTTTCTTTCATACTTTCACGTAATTTAGCTAGTTTAGTCACTATTCCTCACTCCTATCCATATATGTATCTAACTACTTTTTTGAATTTGCTGCTTCTATTCAAATATTATATCAAATAGAACAACAAAAAGAAATAACTTCACATAAGCTTGCAATGAAGTTACTTCTCATTTATTCGAGGTTACTTTGCTTTAAAAGTGGTTATTTCTTCAACAGGTTCCTGATTTTTGGAATTTTCAATCGACTGTTGTTTCAGTTGAACTTCTAGTTGTTTTGAAAAGATAGTTTTCAGTGTTCCATTTAAACTAAATAGTCTCTCGTCTTTTTTGTGAATAGCTACTGTTCCATCAGAAAAAACAACTCGTCCATTTTTGAACTCTTTATTTAATTCATAATGATCCTTAAGTTCCATTTCAGATAGTATTAGCATGCTTTCAACTTCATAATAATGTTTTGTCATTCTTAATTGGTGCATTTGGTTTTCAAAAATTCGATTCGTTCCTAAAAGCATCATCAACAATAATAAAACAAATACTAGTACTGAAGGCAAAATAGCTCCTCTTTCATTCATTCTGAATACCGGCTAAGTTTTTCTCAATAGATAGTTGCGCATGATAAGTTTCCTGATTTAAGAAAGTTACTGTGATTTCTAAAAACGACTTATTTTGAACAAAATTTAGGTTTTTTACTTTCATCAGCATGGGTTGATGTCCTCCAGCTCCCGTTCGACGTCTCAGTACTTCGAAGTGTCTTTCATAATAAATGGTTTCTTTTAAATTGCCTTTTTCATCAAGTAACTTGAACTCTAATTCACTAGGTTTAGCATTTACAAATACAAGTCCTTCTATAGTGTATTCAAACTGATTTAAAAACATATGCCATTCAAGCTGACGGTCTTCAAAAGTCTCTTTGCGTATCGTACGGTATTGCGTGGTTGCAAAATTTAAAAGTGAAACACATAAAACTAAAATAAATAGCGCTGCTAAAGCTTCAACGAGTGTAAACCCTTTTTGGTCAAGGAGTGGACGTTTGAAAAGAAAGGATTTCAATGGAGATTTCTTCTTTTTCATATTTTACCCTGACTCCTTTTTGAATTGTATTGGCTATTGGTTCGATTGTAAAAATTTTCCCACCAGTTTTCCAAGTCTGATCAATTGGTTGATGCTGTTCAATTTTCTGCACTTGTTCATACTGAATACGATGCATTTCAACGGCTGTTTTTTCGGCTTCCACTTTTTTTAACATGCTTACGACAAATGGAAGATAAAAAGCCATACATAAGCTCAAAATAGAAAACGCTACTAGACTTTCTATTAATAAATACCCTTTTTGATTTAATTTTTTATTGCCAATTATATCGACCACTTCCCAACTGAAAAGCCATAGTATGTCTTTCTTTATTGATAAAAAAAACAAGCGTATTAAATTCCCGTAAATTCCCACTATATCCATTAAAATAGTACGTTTTACGTTCAGGCGTGGTGATTGTTTCCGGCAAATGAATCAATTGGTTCAATTCATTTGATTCGTCACCGATAACTTGAAATTGAATTGTCTTATATTCAGAGGATACAATCATTCTAGTTGCATTGCCTGATAAAATAGCATAATTTTGAATAGTTGTCACATGACTTTGTAAGTCTTCAGTGAACAGCTGATTTTCTAAAGTAATTTTAGTTTGTTTTGTGTAGATAGTTGGAATAAGTAATAAACCAACTGCAATTAATAAAACTAATAGCAACTCAAAAAGCAGCAGCCCATTTTCATTTAGCGATTTCATTAATTTGGACTCGAGCTCACTACGCCATTCGTAATAGTAATGGATTTTGCACTTGCTTGCTTAACTTGTTTGGCCGATAGATAGCCCTGCTCTTGCAAGGATACTAAGGATGCTGCTCCTTTTGCACCATCTAGTTCATAGAGCTCTACTTGCGTTTGAATAACCGTAACCAATGCTTCTGTTCCTTGTTCATCAATAGAATCTTTTTGTTTTACTACGTTTGGTACAATAAGCAACATCAATATTGAAATAATGAATAACACCATCACCATTTCAATGAAGAATAGTTAATATATTTGATTGCACAAAAAAAGAAGCTACCTATAAAAATAGGTAGGTTCTAAACCTTAGCGAGTAGGATTATAAAATAATATTAACATAAATAAATCAATTGAGATCGTTTGCTTATATTATAAGTAACCCTGATTCACTTACCCTCACCCTTCATCCAGTGAGGGTATTTTATTCTTTACAAACCGAACATTAGTTCGTACAATAAACACGAGGTGAAAGATATGAAGAAATGCACAATACAAGAATTTAATCACAACTATATGATGATAGATGAAAAGGAAATGATCTTTGAAGAAGAATATCCAGATAGAGAACAATCCTATTACATACTCGATAAGATTTCTCACCAAGAAGTTAAAGATTATAATATCGAGTACTCAGCTATGATACAGACAATTCGCATGGGCGAAATCGGAAAGTACAGATTGGATGGCGTACCTTTTGGATTCAATGCTTTTATTATTACTATAGAAAAGAGTGATAATTGTGGATGATGTTTGGGGTTTGGGCGAATCGTCACTGCTACTTATTGAGGATAAACTAGATGAACTACTAAATGAGGAGGATGAAGATCATGAACGCTGCTATGATGACCGGAAAAGTAGTTTCGGATGTAAAAGTGATTAATACTAAAAAAGGTTATCCATTTTGCTACATCGCTTTAGAAGTAAACGGTAAAAATCATAACTGTTTGATTGCTGGACGAAAAGCTTTCAAATTTGTTTACGAGGTTGAGAATGGTACTGGTTTAACTGTTGATTGTATTATTAATGATCGTAAGCAACTGATTATTCAAGAGTATAAAATAACCAGTCAACCTACTCTTTTGGGCCAGTTATGGGATTACAAAGGTAGACGGCTACCATTTAAGAAAACGATGTTTTAATGGTATTAATGCTGATAGTTCAAGTCATTTAATAGTTTATTTAAGATTTTTATATGGTCTTCTACAGTTTCAATCATCTTTTTAGGGTTGGGACCTTGTAATTCCACTATGTCTAAAAACCATTTTTCTAAAAGGAACGTAGCTGTAAAAGACTCTTGATAGATTTCAATCAAATCAGTAGGGAGTATGTTTATATTTAACTTACGCAATACTTCTAGCTGCGCAATAAGATATTCATAATCCATATTTTTTCTCTTTTCAATCAGGTCACCAATTTGTCTATAGGCGGTCCTAGACACTTCTTTCCAGTCGCCAGAAATTTTAAAATCCTCGTATTCTTCTTCTCCATCATAAGGATAAGGGAAGTCGTTTATTTTTTTATCTATGTATGTTGAGTAAATTTCCAATCTATTTAATATATTCATTAATGATAAGTTGATAATACTAGCTATTTTCTTGGATTTCTCTTTCTCCTGTCTTTCTCTATTTCTTGTTTCTTTTCCAGATAAGATTAAAGACACTATTACTGCTCCGATAGTTCCTACAGCAGTTGCGATATTTAGCCATGTATCCATAAATTAAACAAATCCCTTCTTTAATGTCTATTAATCATAATACCTTAAAAAACAAAAGAAGACCCTACTCAATTAAGAATAGGGTCTTTTTGTGTCTATTTATTTACTAGTGAACTCAATTTAGCACGTGTTTTTGGTCCAAATGTTCCATCTACTGTTAATCCATAGACAGATTGGAATCGTTCAACAGCGTCTACTGTTAGCGGACCATACCAACCATCAACTCCATTTTTTTCAGCACCCTTTTCAGGATAGTAATAAATAGATGCCATTGCTTGTTGCATGACTAGTACATCTGCTCCATGAGTTAATGGGCTAGTTAATCTCAAAGTCTTGTTAGCAAAAGAGTATTTTACTTTAGCAGGTAACGCTACTGGTGCTTTAGCAGGTTCTTTTTCTGTTACTGGAGTTAAATCCTTAGCACCTTTAAGAACTAGTTTCTGGTCAATGCTAATCGTATCAGATGTTAAGTTATTCCATGCTTTCAAGTCTTTAACGGTAACATTAAACTTACGTCCAATAGACCAAAGCGTATCGCCTTTTACTACCTTGTAAATGTTCTCAACTTTTACAGGTTCTTTAACGACTGTTTTAGCATTGATGATTGCTTCAACTAATTCTTTAGCATATTTATCAATATTTTTGATCATATAGTCCATCTCGTTTTTATTCGTTATGAAAGCTAGTTCAGCCAATCGATAAGAGATACCTCTTTCAGCAAATTTATTTAAGTTATAAAGGTTATTGCGCTTAGAAACTCCTCCATAACGAATACCCACATTGTTTTTAATCACTGTAACTGATCGGTTATCGATGTTATCTGGGTTAAATTTACTGTAAATGATAATATGGCCATCTTCTGCTGAACTAACTCCAGCATCTAAATGTAGCTCAATCACTTCATCTGCTTTGATTGTTTTAGCATCACGCCAAGCAAACACATCACGCCCTGTATGGAACCTCATATTTGAAGGTGCGTATTTCTTCATTGCTGGAACAAATACTTCTCGCAGAAATTTAGCTTCAGTTGTTCCATTTCCTACTGCTCCTGGATCGTAACTGTTTGGCCCTTGTCCATGTCCTGTAATTACTAAGATGTCTTTTGCCATACTATTTTTCCTCCTCTTTCAATTCAATTACTCCAACTTTAGTGCTGTTAAATGCATCATTCATAGATTTTACTGATGCTTCAATTAAGTTCTGTAATTCTGCATCAGTAATATTAATTTTATTTTCATTCAATAATTTAATTGCCTCTTTTCGAGCATTGGCCAACTTGATTGCACCATCTTCATTCTGCCAAATCTGTTCAGCAGCATTAACAGCAATGTCCACTAGATACTGTTTCCGATTAAGTTTTTCATTGATTCCTTTTTCATCTAAAAAAGCCACTACCTTTTTGGTAATGACTCCGATTAGACTTACTATGATTGTTACTGTTGCTCCTAAAAGAGCCGTTTGTATTTGTTCCATTTTTATACTTCCTTTCTATATGTGAGTATCTCTGTTTTTAAACTTGCGTTTTCGATTGTTAGTACACTGTTTTCTTTTCTTAATTCGTAGTTCTCTACTTTTAACGTGCCGTTTTCAGTTTCTAATTTATCTAGCCTCGTCCTTACTATTCCGTTGTCTTTATCAATCCTCGCAATTTCTGCAAACAGTTTGTCAATTAACGCTTGTTCACCGGAACGACTATCTTTTTTACCTGTTAATCGGTTCGCATAGAAGCCCATGAAGCCACTTATTACAATTGCGAACAGTTCTCTGTATTCACTCAACGAAATCCCCCCTACGTGCTATACGTAGGCATAACACTAACGGTAAAAATGTAAAAATTAACCCTAAGAATTTAAGTTTGAACGCTTCAAGTACATACAAACTAAAGATAGCCGCCCATAACATTGTCATGAATACTATGCCTAAACGTTTCAGTCGCTTGTTACCTGTTTTTAACCCAATCAAATTGGCTAAAGCTACTAAGGCAAATATTAACCCAATCACATTCTCAACATTTGATGACATCATCCAAAATGAAAAACGTTCTATTAAATAACCATTCGAAAAAATAACATTCAATCCATATAGCAAAGTAACGATTGAAACTACACTTGCAATAAAATCATTATCTTTTTGTTTATCAATCATTTCTCACCTTCCTTTTCTCAATATAAAAAGACCTACTCGATTGAGCAGATCTTCATTTTTATTTATTTTCAGTTAACCGACAGTTTGGTTATTATTTATTAATCTTCTACAAAGGGTATATCAGAAAATCTCCATTTGTTACAAACATCGCATACAAAAGTCGTGGTTTCATTTTCTGGTTTTTCACCAACTTTTCTGACCCTACACAAATTTTTATCCCTATCCCAACAAACACCACAGTAAACTTCTTTATCTTTTGTATAAACTCCGTTACGATATTTTAAATTGTTTTCTAATATTTGGATATTTTTGTATTTGTGTAGTTCCTCTCTTAACTCTCTGTTCTCATCGATAAGCTCATAAAACTGATTATGAAGATCTAATATCTTACCTCTCAATTCCATATCGCTGATACCATTAGCTAACTTCATAACATCCTTTATAATCTCTTTTCCATCACCGTAAACTGACATGTGAAAACCCCTTTATTTTTATTATATCAAACAGAGGTTGTTAAGTTAGATAATTTTCAGTTTAATTACAGTTTGGTTCTAAGATATTTCATTTAAAGTCCCACATTCTCCACATCGCCCTTGTTCTAATATACTAACATTTGGCCCAACGTAAACAGTACGTTCTCCGCATTGTTTACACGGAATATCAGACAATAATTTTTCTCCTTTTTCATTAAATAATTCTGGTTCGTGATCATAAATGGTCAGTAATTGTCCTTCTCTCGGTGTTGCATCGTCAATAAATTTTGAGATGTCATCGAGTGACATTTTGTCAAAATTATATCTCCCCATAAAATACACTTCCTCTTTTTATTCAGTATAACAATACTTAGATAAAAGAGGTAGAAAAATAAATACCAGCTTATTAGATAATCATTCGTTAGTATTTTCAGTTACCGCACAGTTTGGTTCAACTCAATTCAATTTTTCTTAAAATAACTTTGAAAGAACTATTCTAAAAAAATTTTAATTTTTTTAGAATAGTATATTTTCCCAGAGTTGTCTTTTACAAAAACCCGTATATGTTTAGATGGTGAGTAGCCTTTTTTATCCATTGCTAGCTTAATCTTGTTTACGTGACTTCTATAATTCGCATCATCGTGTTCGTCTATAAAAAAAGGAGGTGTACATAAATTATTAATGAACAAATCTCGAGTAATTTTTTCTTGACCTTTTTGTATAATTCCAACCTCAACGATTTTTATCCTCACACTTCCGGTATTCAGTAAACTTACATGTAAATGATTTGTTTCTATGTTATTAGGGTTAATGGGAATAACTTTGGCTTGAAGTCTCAGTTCTTTTTTCTCATCTCTTAGAGCGAGCCATAAAGATACAACAACAGCAAAAAGAGTTCCTAATGCACCCAACATTTCCCACAAATTTCCTAAATCTATAATTATATTCACTTAAAAAAACACTCCTACTTTTTTACTAAGTATATCAATACTTAGATGAAATAGACAGCGTCCTTTTAACTCGCAGTTTGGTTCATTTATCCAATAAATTTTTTATCAATTTTTCCTCTTCTTCAATATATTTATCAATTAATAACCATATTTCCCATGTAGCTTTTTCTGTGGTATCTAAATATTGTTTTAGTTGTTCTTCTCCTGGATCTTCTAAAAAGTTAGAAAGAAATGTAGCTAATATACTGCATTCATCTTTCAAACTATTTTGGTGTTTATTATCACGATTTAAGTTTATCCAAACATTAATTTTGTGATTATGGGCATCGCTAATAGCATTTCTCATTTCTTCTCTTGTAAAAGTTGCTGTTACTGCTTTCCTATCAATATTTAGAAGTGAACTCACGTGATTAAAAAGTTCGCGTTGCATTTTCCTTTTTTCTTCTACAGTTACAGATATACGTCTATCAATTTTTATTTGATCTTTCATATTCATAGAATCATAAATCAATTTTCCTAGTGTAACTCCCGAGATACCTAAAGTTCCTAATTGTATCCAATCCATTATTTTCCCCCTAATAACTTTATTATTAAAGGTATTATAGCAAATTAGCGGTTAACAAAAAGTTTGGTTCTAAAAAAACTACTCATTAAATTGAGTAGCTTTTCCGTATATTCTCTTCAAATAAACTTTAATAAACACCTTCATTATTTCTCCACATTACATTAATCCAAGTATCTTTAAAATGAAACGACCCATACTCCTCTAAATTAGCGTAAATTCTTTCACCTGAAAACTGATCGTTTACACCAAGTACTGTATAAAAATTGCTATCATCTAAAAAAACAGAATCTGATTTTCTTAATTCAGATGGTAACACTCTTACTAAAATATAATTATCATTATGTTTGTTTGAAATTTTAATTATTACTCTATTACCACAACGGGGGCATTTCCAATTTTCGATTTCATCTCTATCTAAAGAGCAATTACAATTTCTACATGAATAAGTTTCTTTTTCGAATTCTTTATGTGTTATAAATTCTTCCATCAATGCACCTCTTTTTAATAAATATACCAATAATTATTTAAAAAACAAATTATAAATTACTTTACTCATGTACCCTCAGCTTCCTAACCAACCTTCGTGTACATTAAAAGAGCAACCATTTCTGGCTACTCTTTCGTTTAAATTCTTTTATTACTATTACTCTTCATAAAAAGTCTATCTAATTTAAGTCATTTTTAAGTGAAGTCTCTAAAATACTCCTAACGAATGTACACTTTTGTGTTCTCTCTCTTAGAAAACCTGCAAAGGCTAAAATTACACTGGAGACAATACCTATCATTATTAAAGGTGATAGGGCCATTCCTAGTAACATATCTCCTTTAATTTCAGTATCATTGAGAAGAGAATAAATACTATTTGAGAAAGTTGCAACTAATGCTAAAAGTAGAGTGACATAATAACCTAGATTACTGGTAACATCATAAACTTTTTCTAATGACTTCATTCTCGCGATGCCATAATTTAATATTTCGTCATCAACTCCGCTTAAAATCTTTAATTTTAGTTTTACTTGTTCTGTTTTATTAATTTTCTGATGTTTCAAGTGTTTTTTAAAATAATTTAAAACAAACCCACTATTTTTAGTAACCAAAAAGTATTCAATAGTTTTTTTATCAAAATTTTTATTTTTAAATTTTGATTTTTTATCATATAGCTCGACGTTACCTCCTATTCTTATAGCGACAACGTTTGCTGTCTGTTTGTTATCATATTTCATAGCTTGTCTTTTTGAATCAATCTTATTATCTAAAATAAAAGTTATTTTAGATTCGTCTTCTTCTAAAAAGTACCCATTTCCAACTTTTATTAACCATTTCTTCATTTTCTTCTTCCTGCAAATTATTTTTATATTTTTATAAATTTCCAATCTATGTTCCTCCTAATTATACATTATCTAATATCGGAGGATTTATGAAAAAGTTTAGTTATTCCTATTCTATAGCTTCTAATTCTGCACCCATTTCATCTTCAACTTCATAAACTAAAGCAGTAAATTCAGCAACGTCACGTCTTACTTGCGCTTTGTTTGCATCATATAACTCTGCATTTTGCGTAAATTGATTAATATTACCCACTCCTGTTTCACTAGGGATGTTCGCATTTAGAGTCACCACCACTTGATCATTGATTGTTGATTGCCCATTTAAAGTGATTTGTTTAGTTGTTTTTAACATATTAGTTTTCCTTCTTTCTATTTTGTTATTTCATTAGTTATTCTTTAGTGAGATAATCTCCTTAGAGGAGGTGTTTTTTTGTTAACATATATATATTATTTGTATTATGTTGTCTCTATTTTGTTAGTTTTATTTTTTGTTATAACATGTTTTAAAAAAATGCGTTATTTAAGAGATGGATTGGTAAAAATACTTAAAAAATACAGAATTATTAGTATTTTAGCATTTTCTATCTTTATGATTTTACCCACATACGATTTAATTCAACCATTTTACGTTTTTAATAATCAAAATCCTATGATTAATGAATTTTTAAATTTAGATATAAAAGGTTTCTTAAGCGGTGTATACACTTTGACTACATTTGTCTTAATGTTTTGGTTTGCTGTTTCTTTAGCGATGATGCGTCTGGGTTTTAAATTCCATGTAATAGTTTCTACAGGATCTTTGTTCTTAATATTTGGTTTTGTTTTAAGTGTTATTATTTCTATGCTTTTTACTTTTAGTAACGAACAATTTAATATAGCGACAACAATTGTTTCGTTTGTTGCTCTATTTAGTTTTCTTTTTTCTAAAAAGTTTGTTGGTAATATTTTGTCTACTATTCTTGAATATATCCCAAAGAATTTTGAGGAACAAATCGAAGAAAAAGAAAATCACAATAATGATAAATAGTTTAAAAGCTATGTTTATCACCCTGTTTCTGCAGTCCTTGATACTTACCTTCACGACTAATCCAATAGCTGTGAGGGTAAGTATTATCTTTCCTCCTCTTTTTTTTCTTCATTTGCTTCAAATGATTCTTCTAACAATTCCATTAGCGTTTCAAAATCTTCATCTCGCAAACTCTCTTTTCCAGTAAATTCATCTTTTTCAAGAGCATCAAAAAAGGACTTGATTTTGGATTCATGTTCCACCAAATCAATTCCTATTAATTCTTCGTTCAATTCTTTCGTTTGGTCATTTGCTTTCTTTTTAGCTTCTTGATCATCTTTATATTTGTCTAACCATACAAGATTGCCATTGTTTTCAGCAAATGTCCCATCTTCATTTTTCTTGAAGAAATCAGAACGAATATCGTTTAAATCTTCTGAGTATTCTTCATTTTTCTTCTTCAATACTTTTTGTAGCTTACCTTTTCCACGTCTTGGTTTTCTGCCCTGAACAATAATATTTTCCAAAGCTTGATAAACGGGTACAACTTCACTATTTTTTAATTTGATTGTTTTCATAAATTTAAGCAGCTCCCTTTAATGTTTTGATTTCTTTTTCTAACTCTATTATTTTGTTTTTCATTTGCTGAACTTCACCATCTATTTGAAGTGCTTTGTTCATAGCGTTATCTGCTATGGAATTAGCAGTTGTTGCCAAAGAATCGATTGCGATTACTTTTTGATCCAATTCTTGTACGCCTTTAACTAAATGAGCCGTTATATGACTGTCGTAAACGCCCTTTCCATCTGGTGTTGACACTCCAAAGCTATCTTCTGAAATAAATCCTTTTTCTAGTTCCACAATGCCTTGATTCAGCTTATCAATTTTATTATATGAAACAGGTTTTAAACGATTAAGAAGACTAAGTCCCTCAGCTAATGGAATTATATTTGTCTTTGTAGCTCTTGACGATTGTTTAACAAAATCACTTGCTACCATGTTGTATCGAACACCAGAAGCGTTACCTGAAACAACTGATCCAACTCCTTGTGGTGTAAGGTAGATATTTCGTGCTCCGTCTCTTGGTGTAGAAATGGAGTCCCCAGCAATTCTTAAAGAAACACCAGTTGAATGTCTAGTTTCGTATGCACCGGATAAAACAACTCCAGAATTAGGACCTTCTCCATATTTTGCAACATTAAATGATCCGGTTGAACCGTGGTACGCTGTCATGATTTGACCTTCAGCTTCTAAACGCATATCAATTCCATTAGTCTCTTGACTCACAAATTGGATATATTGATATGAACCACTACCACCACCGATTAAATGGAGGGCAGTATTCTTAGATGTTCCAGTATTGCTCGCATACGGCAGTAACCTTAATCCTTCACTTTGATACCTTAGGTAACGACCTTGCGCTCCATTTTGGAAACTAATTTGACCTTGATCTAAAATCATGATGTCTCCACTTGAAGGATTGGAAACACTAATAATTCCGGTATTAAGATTCCAAGATGAGTTCGCACCGGCTATTGTACCCGTTGATATTCTATTTGCGTTAAGGTTAATAATATTAACTAATGACGCGTTTAATGTTCCGGCGGTGATTCTATCTGCTGCTATATCTATTGCTTTTACTGAATTAATAAAAGCTGTTTTAGCGGTCAATACATTCACGTTCGCATCGGTAGCAAACAACTTAGTGATAATCGCTGTATCTGATTTGATATAAGTTGATGTTATAAGATCAGCCGTTAGGAATTTCGTTCTTAAAGTAGCGATGTCGGCATAAATTGCAGTTAAAGCTTTAGCTTCCACCTGACTTATAACAGCCGTCTTAGAAAAGAATCTATCTACATCTATTGTTCTGGCTGTTAATTTATCTATCAAAGCATAATCTACTAACAAATTCGCTGCTGTGATTACATTAGCAGTCAATACATTAGCTTTAAGAGTGGCAATATCAGCATAAACCGCTGTTAAAGTTAAAGCATCTAACCTTGTAACAAAAGCCGTTGTCATTGTAACGTCGCCATCTAATTGTATTCTTTTACCTTGTAGCAAAAGACCTTCAGTACTGATATTGATTTGACTAATTAACTTGCCAGCTTCCGCAACTTTGTCCCATGCAAGCCAGCTACCGCCTGTTCCCGAACTCACACGCTGATAGGTTCCGTCAGTTGATTCCGCAATTTGTACTGGATAACCTCCAGAAGAACCCGACCACGGAACTTTAGTAGTTAGTTGTACATACGTTGAATTACCGGGAACATCAACTACTGTTCTTGTTTTAAACTCTCTAACTTCTTGGTTAGGATAATTTTCGATATAAAACAAAGGAATGTCATTTCTACTTCTCGTATCTTTGATTTTTTTATCTGCAAGGATAGCAGCCGTTACATCGCCTTGAACAACTCTTAAATTGATTTGTTCTCCTAAATTACTAATTTGACCAGTATGACCATTAGCTAGTGCCGTTGTTTGGGTCCATTGATTAGCTAGTTGAGTAACTTCCGTTTTATCTGCTTTGTTACCTACAGTGGTTTTTAGACCTTTAACTGTTGCATCAATTGTAGTAAATTGTTCAAGCGTTGCCATATCTTCAGGGGCGGGACTAAAATCTGTTGCCGTATTCCCTTTTTCAAATTTCCACGTTCTTAAATCAGATCCATTCCCATGATCGCCTGACCACCTAACAAACTTTGCATTTGATGGTGTAGTTATTGTTTTTGATTTGTTTTGATTACCAGACCACAAAACACCACTTATATAATTTTTGTTTGCATCATAATAAACAACTCTTATTTGCCATAAACTTTTAGCTGAAACGGTATATTGTTGAGAACTTTCTACAGCTATAAAATCTGTTGCGGTATGAGATGCAGCAGCTCCTGTAGATCCTATGTTGTCTAATAAATATCTTCCAAACTCCAACGTCCCACTAACGATTAAATTTCTTCCGCCAATTTCAAGATTACTTAAATCTGTACTCACTTTTGTCAATGCCAAATTCCATTGTGAAGAGGTAGCTGTTAGTTGCGCTTGGTTTACATAACCTTTGCCAGTTATCAGATTATCAACTTGTGCCGAAGTAAGCCTTGCAGTAATGGCTTGTGCATTGGCGGATATTTTTAACTCATGCTGATCTATTACTCCACTAATGGCATTTACTTGTGTTCTCTCAGCTTTAAAACCAACTGTCTGAGTTAGAGCATCATAACTAGTTGTAAGATTGTTTACATTATCTGTGGCCGTCTGTGCCTTCGTTAATGCATCAATAGCGGTTACTTTAGTTGCATCTACATCTATTCTCATAAATCCAGCGTCTGTTATTGCTTTATTCGCTTTTGTAACAGCATCATTCGCTTTAAGAACGGTGCTAGCAACGTCTGCTTTAACTAAGTTCAATTGAGTGTTGAATTCAGCACTTTTATTGTCCGTATAGGTTTTTCCAGCCGTGATAGCATTGTTGTAGCCTGCCATTACTTCGTTGCGTATAGCGCCTGTTTCTGCTTCAAATTTCGTGTCAAATGCGATGACTTGAGCATCTGTATATGCCTTAGCCGTTTGTTTGGCAGCTTCAAAATCTTGTTCTGCTTTTGTACGGTCTTTGTCAGCTTGATCGAGCACTTCTTCTACTTCTTTTTTAGTCGCAAAAAAGTCAACCTTCACCCAGAATCCATCTTGATAAACTCTAAATTCCACATCATTTGGTCTGTCAAATTCATAGTAGTACCATTGGTCTCCATTTATTGGGTTAGGAACTGGATCAGGCCCATATGCATTTCTATTTTTCCCATTAGCTGACATAGCAATATAAGTTACGCTATTCTTCATTTGATTAAGCTGCTTGTTAGTATTATCAATAATATTGCTTGTTACTGTGTTTAAAAAAGAATCTTTCCAATCTCCTAAAGTAACGCTGTAGTAAGTGTTTTTAATAGGATCATAATCATAACCAACACATCGAATAATTTCATCGACATCATGCACCAAATATTTTAATACAAGATCATCACCATAATTAATTTCAGTACCGTCAATAATATTGGTTGAAACTGTTATAGAGCGGCTTGGTTTATCAACGTTTTCAGTACTATATTTTAATTTTGTCCAAGCAATTAATTCAGCTTCAGTTCTGCATTCGTTATTAACATAGGACTTTTCATATATTTGTGCATATTCATTAATCAACGGACTATCAACGGTAACAGATAAAGCAACTTCATCCTCTTTACCTTCAGGAGTGAACTTACTCGTTGCGTGAATTCTGGTAATCATTCCACTTACAGAAGAAGCATCTTCAAACTCACTAATGTTTTTTTTCTCATACAGTAACGCATCAGTTTTAGCACCTAAACGTTTAATCATTCGAATATCAAAACCGTTTAACATTAGTTCGCTGTCCCAGCGATTAGTAATTCGATTGAGAACCTCTAAAGCGTTATGGCTTGGAGTGTCATCGTCTTCATTATTTGTAGCGAAGTCGTGCGTTTCAGTAACAGATGAATCCATCGTGAATTGTCCTAATGTTGATTTAAAAGAACCTTTGAATCGACTTATCACTTGAGAACCGTTTGAATTCTTTAGTGAGAATGGATTAACTTCTTTGTTGTCAAAGTCATACATTAATTGAACTGCAGTTACTTCAACGACAGTACTTTTATTTTTGATATCATAAATTCTGAATTGATTTATTCCATCCGGAGTATCAGCACTGACAATCATTTCTTTTTTTATTTTTTTATATCCTTCTTCTTTGTCTAAAAGAAGATTAAAAGTTAAATAAAATCCATCATCTCTAATGACATGTTCGTCATATGAATGATGGATTGGATCACCGTTGTTAGTAAAATCAATTGTGTTTTTTGGATATAGATATAACAATTACAACCACCCCCAACGTTCAGTGATTTGGATGCTTGTTATTCCGGTTCCTTTTGTTACAACATTTGTTCCTGGTTCAATTTCAAAGAATGGACCTCTCACTTTGCTATTGATTGCATTTCCGCTTTTATCAAATACATTTTGCAATCCATGTTTGCATTCAATCGTTACTTTAGTATCCATTCCACTTGGAAAAGTCATACGTTGACTACCAATTTGTAAAAAAGTACTAGTTGCTACATTTCCAGTGATGACTACTTTTGGATACATAGGAGCAGTTGTATGGTTTGTTATTGAGCTTCCTAAAGTACTTACTTTTTCGGCTTCATATTCAAATGGTTCGCAAGTGAAAGTTACTGTAACAGTGTAGCCGTTAAATTCGTCCAATGGTTCAGAACTAAAAACGGCATTTACAAATACATAACGAATTTCAGGGTCATCAAAAGGCGTAAACCATCCACTGTATCCAATAAAAGCTTTTAACTTTCTAACATCAGCTTTTGTAGCATCATGTATATAAAACTGATACGTTTTAGATACGGAAGACCATGCTTCGATTGTTTGAACTGCAACACTATTTACCATATCCAAATCATGATATTTATTTTTTTTTTCGGCTCTCGTAGGAGCGCTATTTTCTTCTACCCCACAAAAAAACGGAAGGTCACCAGTGGACCGTCCGTTTACAATTAATTCATTATACTCCGGCATAGGTGCCTCCCCTTCCTTTATTAAATAAGTTTTTCAAACGTGTATCTAGCGTAATTTTATCTACTACTGCTGAAGATATTCTATCGATATCTTGTTCTTCACGAACCACCGGATCATTGATTTCAATTTTTATACTAACTTCAGGCTGAGAACCAACATTTTTGATAGATTTTTCATCATAACCGATACCTTTTTCATATTTCGGTATCAGTCGCTTAGTCAATGCAGCTTTCAGTACTTTAGTACCTCTGGGAGCATTTGGTATCAATATGTTTCTTCCTTCTGGCACAAAGGATCTACCGTTAGGAAATGTAACCAACTCTTTAAACAAAGAACCTTTTTGGTCATTGACGATCATTGAACCACCCGGATGATAATTAGTACCTTTAGCATATCCGGCACCAGCTGGACTACCTATCGTTTTAAATTGGGTTGTGATGTTTACGGTTTTACCTTGTACACTTCTTATTGCTCTTATTGCACTATCTGCTGTTGCCCATGCATTTGTTTTAGCTAAAATATCTACTTGTTTAAGGCCTGGTACTTTATTTAAAGCTCCAATTGATTGTTGAGATACTCCAGGTACATTTGATGTTGCTTTTATTTTTTTGAGAGTATCTGGGAGATTTCTCCAATCATTATAGGATTTTTGAGAAGAAAAGACTTTTGTCATTAAGTCTGCATTATTTGCCAAAAGTCTTTTTTCATTATCTGGCATCGAAACCCAGTTATTATAATTTGTTTTTGATTGTAGTACGGTACTCATTAAGTCAGAGTTTTCACCTAAGAAAACTTTTTCTTCATCTGATAATAATTTAAAGTTGTTATAAGCATCTTCAGATTGAAAGATAGTTGTTAATAAGTCATAATTTTCTCCCATGATTTCTTTTACATCATCTGGAATACTTCTCCAATAGTTCATTTTTTCTTCTGAATCCATAATTGATTGAATGAAACCTTGGTTATCTGCATCCACCTTTTTTATTTCAGGTTCAAATTCTTCCCATAGATTTAAATAGGCTAATGTCTCTGTCATTTTTTCTGGTGTGTTAGAATACATAATCGCAGTTTTTTCTTCTATCGACATTTCGTTCCATTTACCAGACTGTTCTAAAGCTTTATAAGTTGTTTGAGAAAACTCGTCTTCTAGAATAACAGCTTTATCATCCCAAGCCATACCATCCCACCAGCCATTGACAATAGCTGATTCTCCAATGATAGATTTAGCATTTGAACTTAGATCAGCGTTATGGAGTTGAAATCTCATCTCATTCCAAGAAGTAACATCTTCTCCAGCTTTAATAACTTCTTCTCGTACATTTGTTTTTACTTCACCAGTTTTTGGATCTAAAATAATATTATTCCAAGTTTTAGCCCCTGCTTCACTTTCGTCAGCAACCCAAGAAAGTTTTTTAGCATTCTCTTCAGCATTTCCTGCTAATTGTTTTGATAAAGAGCCTGCACGTTGAATAATCTTTTCGTTCTCTTTAATTTGTTGCTCACCAAGTTCCCCCATAGAATCAATGGTTTGTCCGTTTGTTAAAGATATCTCTTTAGCAATTTCAGGGTATTTAGCAGCAATTGTTGCTAGTTGTTGATCAATTCCATTAGTAGTAGCCTCATTAGCTTTATCCCAAATTTTTTCTTGTTCTTCAATAGCTTTTGGACTATAACCAAGTTCTTTTAGAGAGCTTAAATATGTTTCTTTTTGTTCATTGTAATGGGTTTTCATATCTTGACGTTGCTCTGCTAAACTTTTAGCCCAAGAAGTTGCTTGTTCCTTAGTGGATTTTTCGACATCGCCATTCATAGCATTCAAAATATTATTTCTTTCTTCCTGAGAAACCTGCAGTGTATTAACATATGCTTCAGCTGATTCTCTGTTTAAATCTAAAATGATTTGATTTTCTGAAATTGTAGCACTTCTATTTTCTTTGGCGGCCCTAGAATTAATCTCTTGGATACGTTTATTATTGTCTGAAACAATTTTCAAAGACTCTTCAGCTTTCTTTTTGTCTTCAGATAATAATTCCGTTAATGTTGTACGAACTGTTTCGGGAAGGTTAGCCATCAATTCGTCTAATTTAGTAATGCGTTCATTCAAACTAGATTCAATAGTTTGACCTAATTCTACAAAATCACTAGACATTTGATTTTTATTTGTGCTCATTCCTGAAGTCATATTTTCAAATTGACCCGATGTTTTTTGAGTCAATTCTTGCATTTTGCTTAAATGACCATCAACTGTTTCTCCTACATCAGTACCCCACTGCTTAGTTCGTTCGGACGCATTCCAAGCATCTTCACCCCAGACTTTCCAAGCGGTCCACCCAAGTAAAGCAGCACCAGCAATTCCAAGAACAAGTGGAAGCCCTCCAATCGTGCCAATTAAACCCGCAACATTAGTAGAAGCACCAGTTGCTCCACCGGCTACAGCAGTAAACGAAGTAGCCATATCGCTAGCCAGTTTAGGAGTTGTCAGTTTTCCGTAAATTCTAATTAGCTCACTTGCACCTTTGCTTGCAACACCAAAACCACTTGTAATATTCCCTAGCATTGATAATACTGGACCACCTGCCATTGCAAGAGCAGCCCATTTAATAATATTTCGTTGCGTTTCATCATCTAATTCACTGAAACTTCCTACTAGTTCAGTAATATCTTCAGCTAAATCTCTGATAACTGGGGCTAATAATTGAGTAATTTCGATACCTGCAGTTTCTAAAGCGCCCATCATTTCATCAATAGCACCGGCCGCGTTGTCTTGCATAACTTTAGCCATTTCATCAGCAGCACCAGCAGAGTTTTCAAGACTAGTAGACAATTCGTTTACTTTATCTGGTCCAGCTTCAACTAATGTCATCATTCCGGACATCGCTTCTTGACCAAAAATAGTTGCCAATGTAGAAGCTTTCTGTTCGCTAGTCATTCCAACTAGTCCATCTTGTAGCTCTGTAATGATTCCAGACATAGGAAGGATATTTCCTTGCGCGTCAAACATCTTTATGCCTAATTCTGCCATCGAATCAGAAGCTGCTTTAGTAGGTTTGGCTAATCTTGTAAATGCACCACGCAATGTTGTTCCGGCCTGGCTACCTTTGATCCCAGCATCACTCATTATTCCGATTGCTGCAGCAGTATCTTCAATACTCATTCCTAAAGTATTGGCCATAGGTGCTGCATATTTCATTGCTTCAGCCATGTCTGCCACTTCTGCATTTGTGTCTGCAGCAGCTCTTGCAAAGACGTCTGCTACATGACCTGTGTCGCTTGCTTCTAAATTAAATGCTCGAACGGCTGTTGCTGCAGCTTCAGAGGCTAGAGCGACGTCTCCTCCCGATACAGCAGCTAAATCCAGAACTCCTGGCATAGCTGCAAGTATTTCAGTGGTTGCAAAACCGGCCGAAGCCATGTTTTCCATTCCAGCTGCTACTTCACTTGCACTGAAAGCCGTCGAAGCTCCTAATTCTTTTGCTTGATCAGTTAGTTGTTTTAATTCATCAGCAGTAGCTCCAGCGATTGCTCCAACACGACTCATTTGTTTCTCAAAAGCAATTCCGACAGTTAATGCTGCAGCAGTTAAACCAGCAAGAGGAAGTGTAATTCCTGTTGTTAATTTACCACCGATGCTTTGCATTTGGCCGCCTACGTTGGTCATTGTGTTTCCGAACTTCTGATAATTTTCAGCAGTTTCAGCTAATCTTCCACCAGCATTACGATATTCCTCATGTAATTTTTGAGCTTCATTGCGAAGTTTTTGAGTGGCTAGTTCTGCTTTGCTTAGATTTAACGGCATATCAGCAAGTTCTTTTTTATTACTGCTATATATTTTTTCTAAATCTTTAACTTCTACCCCAAGCGCCTTTGTTTCTTCCTTAGATGCTTGATAAGCTGCTTTAGCTTTTTGAGTCTCTTCATGATTACTACCTAAAGACTTTCGCATTTGATCATAATTATTCTTCAGACGTTCAGTTTCTTTTGATGAATCACGAAAAGCTTCATTTGTATTTTTAATACTGGTACTTAATTTATTTTGAACACCAGGCAGTTCTTTTTGACGTCTCACAAGCGTTTGGACTTTGCCGGAAGCTGATTCAATTTGTTTCCCATAGCTGTCCATTTGCGTACTATAAATTTGCTGACGACTAGCTTGCGTTCCCAACTGAGCTACTGCTAACTTAGATTGCTCTGCCATTAGACGTTGTTCTCGGTTAATTTCTGCCAACCCTGCTTTATAAGCTGCTTGACCTTCTAACGTTAAACTAATTCCTGCTTTTCTTAATGCCAAATATTTTCACCTCCTTGCATACGAAAAAAGAGAATTCTATAAAAAGAATTCTCTCGGGTTTGATACTTTTGTTTTTTCTTCTTTCTTCTCTCCTAGACCATGAAACTCCATGTGTCTATTCAATAAATCAACGATAGTAGAATGATCATGATCATACATAAATTCAGTGGAAGTCATGTGGAAAAACTCTTTAGATAAAAAGTAGAGGAAGTCCCAATCGGGCTCCTCTACTTCCCCTCTTCGTCTTCCTCTTCGTCTTCATTATTATTTTCATCAGGCATCATAGCAGTTTGATATGCAACAATGAAATTCATAATATCAACAGCATCTGTATTTTCTAACACTTCTTTTTCAGTAGTATCTAGACCATTTGCCTTCAGTACACAAACAATAAATCGTGCTCCAAAAAGGACCTCTTCTTTGCCGTAACCGACAGCCCACTCTTTTTGAGTGAGCTTGTATTTTGATTTCAGTAATAACCAGACAGCATTGTTGATTTTGTAATCTTTTGTTTCTCCTGTAATAGCCGATTCGAACGTTCTAAGGCTTTTAACAAAAACGGACATCTTTCATTCTCCTATCTATTATCCTGCGGGGATAGTATCTTTTTCATTTAAAGCTAATGACGTATCGTCATACCAGCCGTTGATCAATAACAAATCACGATCGTATTTTGTCTTATTTTCTGGATCAGCTAAGTCAAGTTTGTGGTAAACAAATTCTTTTTCTAAATCTCCTTTATAATCTGGAGCAACTGACTTAATAACAAATTGCGGAATTTGTTCAGTGGTGTCTTCTTTTTTCGTTTCTCCACTAATATCCAGTGGACTAAGCGTGCATTTAGGGAAATTAAGAATCAGTTCCTCCCCATTTTCATCACTAAATGGAACAGCTAAACGGAATGGTTTTCTATTTGGAGTTGTCGGCATAGACCAACCACCACCAACTTTAACCATACCTTGTGCTTCTTCTGCAAACCCACGAGGGAAATAACCGGCTGCTACTGTAATAGTTGCCAAACGAACATTGGACAAATCACTATGCATCTTGTTTGATAACCACACTTGTTTTTCATTTAATTCTAAAGACATGCTCAAATTATCTAAAGATGGAGTTTCAAATACCTCTTCGTCATAAAGTGGTGGAGTAGAAGGTGTTTCTTCAGTTGTAATCATTTGCAAGTAGAGACTACCTGCTCCGTTCAGTAAAGCTTGCTTTGTATAAGTTGACGTTTTTGCCATTTAAATCTACACTCCTTTTTCTAATGTGTTTTGTATTGTGTTATAAAATTCTGGTTCTAATTGATCAAAAGCTGGTCGCATGTGTGGTTTAGGACCTACATACGTTGCTTTAGCAGAACCGTAGATACGAGATCGATTGTTATTATTTCTTCTAACTCGTATCTTCCCTCTGCGATTATCCAATGCATGGAAACCCAACTCATGAAAGTACAAGTGAAAATTTGGGCGCTGACTCCACCCGACAAGGACTTCATTTATTTTATCTTCTACTTCAATACCCGAAACCCCAGCTCCGGATTTTGCCAAGCCTTTTGACTTTGCAATTGAACGTGCCTGATCACGCATTTTAATAGCATACTTTTTAACTTCTGGTTGAACTTGATTTGCGTTTTCCTCAAACTGCCTAAAATCTTGTACAATACCATCAAATCCAAAAGAGTTCATTAAATCACCTCAATCAAATAATCGAAATAGCCGAGTTCGGAATCCGAATCAATATCGGATATTTCCATCCAGTCTGTAGTAAGCAATCCTGCCTCTTCTAGAGCGTTTTCGATTGCTAATAAGTTAACATCCGTTTCAACGTCTAAAGCTTGCTGTGCGTAATACATGAGTTGGTAGCGTACATGTTTATCGTGTTTTTTATTGCTCAATCTTGTTGATCGGCTGGATACAAAGGAGTAAACAATTTTTGGTAAAGTATCAGAAGTGGATTGATTATAACTAATTTCAATACCTAGACTTTTAACAGTATCAAATATCAATTTCTTTTTACTCATCAATCCACCTCCACCAAACTGATTTCTATTTCATCATTTTTGTAATTGTAAAAAGAACGAAAAATCTCAAATTCTTTATCTCCGATAAAAGCACGCCACCGAGAATCAATTTCTTGATTACCAGTAACGCCTATTTTTTTAGTTAACTCACGATCAATACTTTTAGCATCAATAACTTCTTGACTAGTTATCCCAAGTGTTCTCCACCAAAATTTAAGTTTAGTTTCAAAGGTGTATTTACCTGGTAATGGAGTTCCATATTCATCTTTTTCTGGCACTTTTGATTTGAATTCGACTATTCCATCGTTATAGACTATTTCTACTAATTCATTATCCTTCAGAAATCGCATCATCAGATGGCACCTCCATCAAAGAAAAACCAAAACTTTGAATTTGTGACTCAAAGTTTTTATAAAAATACTCACTTGCTCCGGCTCTCATATAGCGTACATAATCGAAAATAAGCTGCTTTCCTTCATCGTTATCTAAACCAAACGACCCACACCATCTTTTTAAAGTGGAATGAGCCGTTTTAGATAGGGCTATTAAATTTTTGTCGTCATCATCTGTAACGACATGTAAATAAGCTTTCATTTCTTTTAGAACAAGAGTTTCCATTTAATCCACCCCTATTATTTATCTTCTGGATCTTCTTTATCAAGACGAGTCATGACCTTTTCAATGTCCTTGTGTTCCTTTTTGATATTAGCCTCGAGTTCTTCAGCACGTTTGACTGTCATTTCGAACTCTTCATTTTTTTCAAATTCTTTATTTTCCTTGATACCTCTGAATTTGATATCTGCTTTGAATTTAGCCATTGTCATTTCCTCCTATTATCTTTTTATTATCCTGCTGGAACTACTGGTGTTTCAGTTGTTACGCCTTCAACTGGAATGGCGATATCATAAACTTTAGCAGCATCATTATTTGCTGGTTGTCCGTTACCTAAAAGATCAACTGCATAAAGAGTTGCACGTTTTACAGCGAATGTTTCTTTGTAAACATATACTTTTTCAGCACGAGATTGAGTTGCATCGTATTGACCGTCAACAAAGGCAATCAATTTATTTGCTGGGACTTCTAAAGATTCCACGATATTATCTTGCGAAATAAACGGAAGGTTGCTTACAAAAGCACCGTTTGCGTTTTGAGTAGTCACACGAGCTAGAATGTCATAGTAATTTACTGGATTTACAATTAAATGAACTTTTCCAGCTACTTTACGATATTTCTTTTTACCAACGTCATCCTTACCAATTTTTTGAGTAAATTCTGAAGCTGTTTTTAATACTAACGCCAATTCTTTGACCATGGTTGGTGCATCTGCAAAAGTTAATGTACCTGCAGAAGTTTTATCTGGATAAACCCCGCCAACTACAGAACCATCTAAATCTTTTAACAAACCAATAGGAGATTCATTTCCATCACCAGAAACGATTGCTGCTTCCCAAGCTTCGGCAATTGCTTCTTGAAGACATAAACGAACAAAACGGTCTACCCAACGTGGTCCAAGATCTAATGTATCATTTGAGATTAGGAAATAAGCTGTCAAAGCAAGTTGAGTAAATTCAGTTGCTCCAAACTCTGCATCCAATTGTCCTTCTAAATCTTTGTGGAGACTTCCCCAAACTGCAACCCCTTTACGACGAGCGCGGATAACTTTTGTTTTAGCAGTTGATGGAGAAAAAGTGATCATTTTTAATAATGGACGGTCTTCCTGAATGTCGTCAAATACACGTTCTAGAATTGTTTCTGGCCAAACCTCATCCTCTTGGAATCCACCCGCTTTTGTTACTTCGTTATAAAATTGGTTTTCTTCAGCAGTCAGAACGTGAATGCCGCGTGCTTGTAAAATGTTATTGTCGTTTACGTTTTTCAGTTCTTCGTATTCATCACGAACTTGCTTTCCAGCGTCTTCAGCGATAGCAGTCATATAAGCTTCCATTGCAGCATTTACTTGTTCAGGTGTTGCATCCTCTTTTGTAGAAACGTTGTTAAACGCTAAACGAGCATCCGCAGTTTTATCAGTAATTTTTAATGGCATATTATTGTTCCCCTTTTCTCAACTTATTTAAAAGTGATTTCTGTTTTGGTTTTTCATTTTTTAGTTCGTTTAGTTTTTCAATACTATGTTTTTTGCTAGTAGCTTGTGCGCTAAACTGTTCCATAGCTTGCGCTACTGATTGATTAATCATTGCAGCGATATCAATTTGATCGGTAATATCTTTTTTATTTTCTTTTACTTTATTAGCAAAACCATACTTAACAGCTTCTTCAGCAGTGAACCATTTTTCCTCTTCCATCCAGTCATTCAATTGTTCGTTTGATTGACCTGTTTTTTCTGTATAGATTGCAATAATGGATTCGTCAATAGTTTCTAAAGCATTCAAGGTTTTCTTTAAATCTGCTTTATTTCCCCAAGCAAAAGAGCTTGCTTCGTGAATCATGAATGATGTTCCTGTGTTCATGATGGCTTCATCTGCACCAGCTACAATAAATGTTGCTGCACTCGCTGCGGTTCCTGTCACTTCAACTGTGATGTGGCTTGAATGATTTTTTAAATAGTTGTAAATTTCAATACCTTGAAACACATCGCCGCCAGTTGAATTTAAATAAATGACGATATCATCTGTGACACCATCTAATGAATCACTAACTAGTTTTGCATCAATTGATTTATCATCATCCCAGTACCGTTGCCGAATAGTTCCGCTTAAAGTGAGTATGTGTTTCCCGTCTTTCAATTCATTTTTAAATTCAAACGGGACATTTTTAATTTTCGGCATTTTCTTTCTCACCCCCTCTCATATCTAAAGCTTCCATGTTTTTGGTTAAATAATGTTGCATCATTTCTGGAAGCCCGGTTCGTTCTTTTCCTAGCATTTCCAGCACGTCATCTGGAGTGAATACTGCACTTCCGACTAATTTTTCAATATCTTTCGCCATCTCGAACTCGTTGTTATACGTTAACGGTGTGACGTTAGCAACTAAGTCCGCTTCATAATCACGTCCAAAATATTTTTTATTAATTTCAGTTGTGATAATTTCAAATAGAGGACGAATCGCATATTTTACTGCATTCTTTTCATGTTGCTCGACATCTGCTAGATCTCCGGTAAATAAAAGAGGCGACAACTGCAATGCATTTGCCACCTTCGCTATATAAATATTTTCCATTTTCTGTAGTTCATCAACTGAACGGCCTAGATAATTGTCTGTTTTTTCTTCTAATTCGTATGAATCATTTCTGGTCGAAACGACAACAGAATTATTTTTTAACGCTTCAGACAAACTGCTTAGATAAGCTTTAAATTTCTTCTCTTCTTCACCCTTTTTTGTAGGATCCGAAAACCCTTTAAATTTGGCATAAACCCTTAGCTGTCCTTGTCTCATTTGAACAGATAGTAATTGGCTGAATAAATTCACGTATGAGTTATCCAACTCTTTTAATAATTTTCTCAATTTAGAGTTATGGTATTTGAAGTGGTAAACCTCGCTAGAGATAAATGGTTTGTTTAAGCCCAAACCATCAATAAAAATATTGCTGTACGTTTTTTCAGCTAGTACCTTGTCATCGACGGAAAATCCATCAGCTACGTACCATTTGTCGTTTAATTGGACCACTAATACTTCGCCGTCCAGAATCATTGTTCGTAACAATTTAGTTCGGAAATCTTTCGCATTCTCATTTACATTTGGAGCTGTATTCAAAATATAAGACAGTTCTTTATCTTTCGTTCTAAAATCAACAAGAGATGCACTTGCTGTGATTCTTCCTAAAACTGTATCTAAAGCAGATTGTTTTAAATGAACTTTTTCATAATCATCAACCAGTATTTCCCAATCGCTCGTGGAATAACCCGGCAGAAGATTCATTAAATAATTAAATACACCAATCATAATCACCACCTTTCAAATTTTACAAATGACTATCTACCCTGATAGTTAGGAGCTGTTGGATCACTTCCTTTCTTATCAGAAACTTCTATTGGTTTAACTTCATCTGGAGGTTTCTTTTGCACGTCATAACCAATCTGGCACAAATTAAGCAGAAACTGTTTTAAAATATCATCCACTTTAAACACTCCCTTTTTAGAAAATCCAAGTATCATCAATATCAAAAGTTGATGATCCAACATCTATGAGTTCATCTGATTGCCAAACGGCCAACATGAAGGCCATAAAGCCATCTATCTTTCTTCTAACCCTTTCTTTTTTGTTAAAAGTTAAATTTTCAAATTTATCTCGGTCAACCCAAACGTTATTTGTATACCAGTTCATCAAAGGATTTTCTCCCCAAGAAATTGAATGACGACTGAACATAGATTGAATTCTTAAACCGATACCTGCTGCTATTGCTTTCGATTTATAAACAACAATGACATTAAAGCCAACAGCTTCCAGAGCTTTTTGAACAATATCTTTTCGATAGTTATCAATTACAATCGTGTCAAAGTCATAACTTTCTCGCATTTTTAAATACCATTCCACAATCAATTGAACATCAATATCTACATCGTCAACGATAGTCAATAGTGGTCCTCGTTTAGTTGCAAAATCAGGATTGGACCATTCTTCTATTGGTGCTTCTAACGTGTAGTTATCTAAGAATTTCTGACAGACCCACGAGTGTGTCTTCCAATAGTATTGATCGTTGTCTCTAAAAATTAAGCCTGCAGCAACAAAGTCTTTATTGCTGGCAAAATCTAAACTTCCAATTGCTTTATGTCCTTTTAAATCAGGTAATGCTTTGTTTGCAGATTTAATATCATTCCGACTAGCAACATCATTTTGAGAATCAATATCACTGAAGTTCATGCGTTTAACGATGAACTTTATTTTGTCCCCGCCGTAGGCCAAATCTTTGTATGCAGACATCACTTCATCATTCAGAATCTCAGCATACTCACTCATAGGTTGGTGGAACATTGGATTTGCTTTTTCCCACAATTCAGGATTATCAATTTCTTTGATATCATCCAACTTACAAATGAATGGGAAGAAACTTAAATCATCTGTTTTGCCGGTTAAAATATCCATTGATCTGCGCATCAAATCATCATAAACGCCATCTCGTATAAATCCGGTAGTTCCTATGTAAAAGGTCCTACTATATGGACGTTTACCAAAACCAGAAGTAAATACTTCTATGATGTCATTCGTTTTATATTCATGTATTTCATCAAAAAAGATGCAACCCAAACGGGCTCCATCTTTTGTTTTGGCGTTGCTTGTATAGTATTTAAACCAATTACGATTTAATCGAGAAGTAATTTTTGTAAATGTATGTCTAAAGAATTTTTGCAATGGTTTATTATCATCGACCGCGTTAAATACTTCTTCAACAGACGTTGTAGCTTGCTCTTCTGAAGTGGCCACAATTCCAACGTTATAGCCATTAACATTGTGTCTTGGACTAATAAAGTAAGCACTCAATCCAGAAGCTAATCCATTCTTACCTGCACCACGAGCCAGTGTCCAGAAGTGCTTATTAAAGACTACTTTCTTTTTGCCTTTATAAAAGAGAAAGACAAATGCAATCAAGAACTTTTGAAATGGTTCCAACTTGAAGAACCATTTTTCAATAAACGCTATGCAATCATCAATCATATCATCGTTAAACCACATGTCATCTCGAGGATAAATTGTTTTTTCAATCCATTCAATCAGTAGTATACGTTCTTCGTTTAACTTTATTTTTCCATCTCGATATAACTTGATGTAGTCATCCACATGTTTTTGTTGGATCATCTACACCAGCTCCCCATCGTTTAGTTCGTCATCACGAGGTGCGGGGTTATCTGGCATGATGTAATGAAAAGACTTCTCAATATTCAACAATTGAGTATTGATTGCTGTCATTTTTTCAATCGCAGGATGTGTCTTGGTAAACTTTTGTGTCGCGTTTTCAGTTACAACTATTACACCGTCTTTATTAGCTTCAGTTCTTAGTTTCCGCGACATAGAAGTCAACGTACAATAGCGGTTCACCTTATCTACTTCGACTAAATCAGATGTATCAATATTAGCCATTAGATATTCTCTTAGTCTTTTTATTGAGACCTCAGCCACATAACCCCCCCCTCTCTGTTGATTTTATTTTGTAGTTTTTTCCGGAGAGGCCTGGCAACCCGCTGAAGAAGAAAATAAAAATTTCTAAAACTTTTGACGGGGGTATCTCTCCAAAAAAATAATTAATTAACTTTATTTACCACCATTCATCATTGAACTTAGCCAATGTTAATCCATGAATGATGTTGTGGTTCGTATGACTAACCGTGATCAGGTTGCTGTCATCCATCGCTAACTCAGGATAGTACTCCAGTGGTTTGATATGATGCACGATCAACTTATCCTTATCAACTCCGCCCAATGACTTAGTCACTTGACATTCATTGTTGTCTCGCCTCAATATTTCTTTGCGTTTGTTGCGCCATGTTTGGTTCTGATAGAACGCATCTCTTGCTGCTTTACTTTCGTAAATGGTGTTAGTTGTCTTCAGCTTTGCTTGTTGAGTAAGTTCGTCTAATAACATTGCATGTAAACACTCCTATAGCATTCATATATTTATAAAATTAAAGATAGCAAATCATTTTCAAGTATGAGATTATAAAAATAAAAAGGTGGTTATTTTATGTCATATGATGATCTTATTAAAAGTATTCTCTCAGAAATTGACAACGATGGATTTATACCAGAAACAAGTTTTCCTGAGTTAAAAAGGGATAAGCTAGTTAATGCACTAAGAGACTGTGAACAATTAGGTTATCTCTCACACTCTAGTCGTTCAGCTCAACCCTTAATTATTACTTACTATGATGGTTTCGATCTACATCCTACAACTTATGTTACTAGAGCTGGTAAACAATTCATTGAAGGTAAAGAAAATTCATCGACTCCAACTCATCAATATAATATCCAGTCTGTTTCTGGTGCAAACTTTGGCGAAAATGGTTCGGTAACAATTAATTATGGAGCGTCTCTCTCTGATATCCAAACCTTCATAGAATCAACTGTTGATATTGATGACAAGTCAGAAGCTAATGAACTGGTTAACACTCTTGAAAAAGAACCTATTACTCCTGGACTACTTAAAAGGTTCGACAATCTACTTGTTAAATATCCTGGTCTAGCAAAAGCTTCCGGACAAGTCCTTTTATCAATTGCAACTGGACAGTTAATTAAATAAATTCATATGTGCAAACAAAAAGAGCAGCCGTATAATCTCGGTTGCTCTTTCGTCGATTTCTTATGCTATTAATATAAACTGTTTAATGCTAGTTTTAAAGACTATCAGGACCTGTCTTTAATCATACCTTTTGCGTTAGCGTTACTTCTTATTTTTCTTGACTACTAGCTTCAAGGATCTCACGTGATGTTCGGCTATTCTATCTTTGGTGCGATACTTCTTCATCGCTTCTTCATAATCACCAATGAAGTCTAATCGCCTTTTCAATTCAGCATGCTTAACTTTTATATGACCGTATGAGTAGTTGAGTTCTTCAGCAATTACTTCCAAAGATTTTCCATCCACATATTTCTTTTTAAGTATCTGACTTTCAATCCCTTTAAAAGTATTAATCAATACAACTAATGTTTCTTGCATTTCTATCTTCTCATCGAGTAAGTCTTCTAACTTATCAATACTAATTTCTACTTGAGAACCTTTTGAATCTCTCTCGAGGAAAACCTTTGACAAGTCTCCATCTTCCCACCTACTAAGTTCTAACTTAGTCTTTCTTATATTCCATCTCAAGTAGGCTATCTCTTCGTCTAACTCTTGATAATCTTTCAGCCACTGGAATTTTATGATGATCACCTACCTCTACTTATTGTTCTGTTAAAACGGTAAATCATCATCCGAGATATCAGCTGGACTTCCACTAGACTCAAATGGATCTCTATTCGAATACTGACCACTATTCTGATTGCTAGATTGATTTGAATTGTATTGTTGAGTATTTGGCTGTTGATAGTCTCCGTTTGATTGTGCGCTGTTTTTAGAGCCAATAAAGGTAATGCCATCTACTATGATTTCATCACGATAAATCATCTTGCCGTCTTTTTCATGATTGTTATTTTGTAAGTGTCCTTCGAATGCGATTTGGGAACCTTTAGAGAAATTATCCCTAATAAGTTCTGCGGTCTTGTTGAACGCCTTGCAGTTAAACCAATCTGTTTCATATTCATTGGTTTGTTTGTTCTTGAATTTCTTTTTAACAGCAATACTAAAACTGGCCATTGTTCCGGCTGCATTTATTTGTGGATCTCTTCCTAATGTTCCGATGATGTTTATTGAATTCATTTACCAAACCACCCTTTCACTTTGCTCTTTACTTTATCCCAACTCGTTTCTTTCTGATTAGATCGTGATTCCACCTGTATTTCCGGAGCAATAAGCCGAATGTTTCTCACATCAATGGTTTGAGCATTTAAAATTCCTGAGGTAAATCTTTCGTGATGCTCCGTTTTCCTTAAGATTTTCTTTTCTAGTTCATCCGAATACTTCTTATCGAATTCACTTAGAGGTTTACCTTTTGTAATATTTTTTATAACGCGTTTAGCTATTTTATTTTTAGTACGCTTATTCATTTTTTATTAGCCTCCAAGAATTCGATTAGTTCCCTTGCTACTTCTTCAGTTAATTCAGTTTTGTATTCTTCATTATCAAAGAACTTAACGAGTACTTGATGTGTCTTTATTGGTTCTTTTTTGATTTCGTAATTCCCAATGATATAAGCAATAGCAAAAGCATTATGGTTTTTGTCATTTTTCCAAACCCATTTAAATACATCGGGGATTTTTCTAGCTCCTAGATATGCACCGTATAAAATAGGTGGGATAGATTTATTTTTCTCTTTCTCTATGAAATCAGCAACAACCTCCGGAATCACTGGTAGTTCTACAATTGAATGTTTTTTAAGATAGTTATTTTCTTTTAACTTTCCAAAAAGTTCTTCTTTATCAAGTCTATATTGGTCGTTCATATATTCCCAAAAAGTGTCTTCAGAAAATGCCAATTCGTTTCCCTTAAAGAATGTCACTGTCGAAACTGGAATGTAACCAGCAAGTTGCGCTTGCAAAATAGCGTTTATGCCATCAGCAGAAAACGGATAAGATTCTGCTAATTTATTTAATGCTTGTTCTTCCGTGATTTCTGGTTCGTCTAGTTTTTCAACTATTTTTAAAGCTTCGTTTATTCCTTCGAATTTACCTACAGCACTCAATCTTTTTCTTGAATCAACCGGATAATCATTGTAATTACCTTCTAAAGATCTAAGTCTAATTAATTCAACTCTCAACTCTTCTTTATTCATTCATCCTCACTCCATCCATTATCTTTATTTATTAAATCTAACTGGAATTTATAACCATTAGCTGTATTCTGCCATTCCACCAAGTCGCCTTTAAGGTCCCTAATTTCTTGCTTAGCAGTATTGATATCCTTTTCTTTCTGTTCAATTCTATATTCAGTCATGAAATTTACGAATTCCAACCGAGTATTATCAATCAATAAATAGATTAAACCAATGATCATACCTATTACGATGAGCGATGGTATTATTGTTATTAGTAAATTTTTAATCTTTAATCTCATTCAACATCCCTCACTCTCTCCAAAAGTTTAATCTGCCGAGTGAATTCAATTTGTTCTGATTCATTAAATATCTTGATTGCATAAGCTTTGTTTCTATAAAGACCAGCAATTGCTAAATCAATGTTGTTCCTGATATCAACTCCATGAGCAGCTATTGAATGAATTCTTTTTAGTTGGCCAATAGTTAAAGTGTCAGGCCGTTGGAACTTAACGGACTTCATAAAAGCTTTATCGTCTGCTAAACCTTTATATTTTTCAGGATTAATTTCATCCACGAACTTATCGTTTCTTTCTGCTCCTACCCATCTACGTCTAGTTCTTTCGCTCATACTATCCCTCGAATCCTTTGTTTTATTTTGCCCTTCTCCGCCTGGTCCATAACTAGTAAAGCAACATCCAAGATCTTGCAATTCAAGACCTCGGCAATTTGATAGCTGCTTTTATTGTCGCTCCACATTTCAACGAATGTCTTAACTTCTTCTTCATCCCAAATGAATCTAGCATCTTCCAAAATCAAAACTTTCTTTGTCATTTTTTATACTCAACCCATGCTGCAGCATAAGGAGCAAAATACTGTCTAGCTTTGTCGAGATCAATCACTACTGCAGCTTCTTTTGTTTCCATTTCTTCCGCAATATCTTCATAAGTCATTCCGTCACCCAAGTATTCAAGGATGGTTCTTGGATTCAATTCAACATTAGGTGGCATAGTTAGTGAAGATGTATCTCTAATAAATGAATCGACATCATCAATTTCAACAATGAAGTCTTTGTATGATTTGTTATTAATACCGTCAATGGCCAACTGCTCTTCTTTTACTTCAACTACTACTCCTGATCCGTCAACTACATATTTCAAATAAGGTGTTTCATTTTCAACATCATACGGAATACGGTAGCTGATTACTGAAGGTTGGATAACCACATTGACTGCTTCGCCAATTAATTGATTAATACTTTCGAACTTACCATCTAATGATCCATTTTCGATTGAAAGGACAATTTCTTGTTTGCCACCCTTGTTCATTTTTACCGCTTTAATTGTTGGTCTGAATTCTACTGTTTTTGTCATTTTATTTTTCCTCCTTCATAAATGTAAGCCAATGTGTTTTACTTCTTTTGTTTCCAAATAATGGTCTGTAATTTATTGCTTTTAATACATCCTTCAAAGGAACTTGTGCTTCATTCCATTTGAAAATTAAAGTTCCTGTTGGTTTTAAAACTCGCATACATTCGTCCATTCCACGTTTTATATCATCTGGCCAGTTATCTTTATCTAACTGTCCGTACTGTGCTCTCATGATGGAATTCTTTCCAGCCCACTTTAAATGAGGTGGATCAAAAACAATCAAGTCATAGATGTTATTCTCAAAAGGCATGTTACGAAAGTCGCCAACTACATCTGTTTTTACATTTACTTTTTTACCATGTATTTCATACTGCTCTTCACGAATATCCATATAAGTTGCGAACTCATTATTCTTGTCAAACCAAAATAATTTTTGAACCACAACAAACATCAAGAATTTTCATATATTAATACTTTCCTTTCTATGCGATACTTAAATAAAACGAGGTGTGTCTTAGAATGAATATTAATAACTTTTTTGAATATTTTTTAATTTCCGGGAAATGGTTTATAATTTATACCTTTCCGTTCTTTACACTACTTTTCCTCCTTATAAGAAAAGTAAATTTTAAGATCCAGAAAAAACGGCAATCTTGGCTCTACTTTTGTGAAATTTATTATGTTTCTTTATTTTTAACTATGATATTTACTAATCTACAAACAGGTGTTTTCTGGCTATGGAAAAGTTCAGAAAATCTAGACACAATATTAAATAGATTTTTTATTTGTTATGGAATCTACCAAATATTTGTACTTGTCAAAAGAAAATTAGATAGTTCTGCTAATGCAGATTCTTATCAATCCATGAAAACTTTCCTAAATCGATTAATTATTTATAAAGAAGCAGACATGAATAAAGAGTTTGTTTCTTTAGTTAAAGAGTATGAAGATAAGATAGTTATAGATAAAATAACAATGTTAAATCCTATTTGCTTAGATACTTTTAATAAGACAAAACAGTATGATTTTAACGATGATAAACTAATTATTTTTCTTAAAGTCGAGTCAGAACGCTTAGATCACAATATTCAGACTGAGGCTTTTAGTTGGGTTGAGTCTTTCTTACTCAATATATTTAAATAATTATTAAAATAATTCAGTTTGTATTTCACCCAGCGTTCTAACAGTGATTTCAATCCTCGGTTTACTCGAGTAATACTTCCTAGCGATCAAATCAACTATCTGGCCATCATCTTTCCAAATGATTCCTTTCATTGCATCCAGTGGACCTTTTGCATAATTATCAGCATCTGGTTTGGTTACTGGTCTAAGTTGGCCAATTTCAGCAAGTTCCATATTTCTCTTGCTGAAAGATTTAAGACACTCTTTATAAATAAGTATTTCAACTTCTAATTCGCCTTCAAGTAGCTGCTTAGGTTTATGCTGCATTGCGTGATAAGCAACTATCCTTTTATAATCAACACTTTTTTTAGGATCATATGCTCTTGCGTGGCCACCAATAGTTGTGAACTTTGGTCTTCCTTGTGGTACTGGCTGACCAGGTACAGTGATTTTAATTTCCAATTGATTTAGTCCTTTCTGAATGATTGTATTTTTTTGAGACGTTCCATTAATTCTTGTTTGTCTTCTTCTTTCATTGGCTTTTCTTCAACTTGCTGATTTTCTTCTTTTGCCCACTCTGGAAGAGTTTCTTTTCTAGTTGATGTAGCGTTGTTGTAGAATGGTTTCTTGGTAGGAATGACAGCTTTATTTGCTTGAATTTTCATTTGATCATATTTTTCTCTAAGCTTCTTGGCTGATAATATAATCCCACTCCAGAAATCATTTGATTGAGACCAGTGAATCATGTTGGTAACTTGTTCTGGCTTTCTGTTATCTATCTCAATCATTTTTCTAATGTCATCAGACCAGGTCTGCAGATTCGGTGATCTTGCTTCTGGATTATTGTTTTGAATTTCTTTAAAAAGAGATAAAGCCAATTGATAATAAATTGAATTTTCGTCGTAAGTCCGCCTTGCGGATTGTCGACTATTATCTTTATTCTTTGCATTATTAGCATTCTTTGCATTATTAGCATTCTTGATTGTGGACACTTGATGGACAGTTGATGGACGGTTGATGGACACTTGTTGGTCACTGGCTTGGTACTCGTTCCAGTTTTTTACTGTAACCACGCTGTATTTCGTAGTTGATTTGATGGACAACATTTGCTCTTCTTCGAATTTTTTTATCCATCTCCATAACGTACGTCCGACAATCTGTTGGTCACGCGGTACTCCTTCATTGAATTCTTTTGCTATAGCATCGCGCCCTGTGACGAATTCACCGCTGGACACGACTACTTCTTTTCCGTTAAATAAAAACTTGTTTCCACTATGACTAGCCTTCATTAAACAAAGCATCCAAAGCTTTAGCATATTTGGATTTGTCCAAACGAATGAATTAGTTATTTTCCTATAAAGTTTTATATAACCAATTTCCACTCCGCTCTACACCTCCTATGCTATATAGACTGGAACACCAGTTAATTCTTGTACCTCACGTTTGAATAGTTCTTCATCGCTATTTGAATCTGATAAGTGAAGAAGCCAAACTTCTTGCAGTTGATTGCTCGTATTCACTTTTATAAATTCTTTTGAGTTTTCAAATTCAAAGTGACTTGTTAAAATTCGATTCTTTAAATATTGCGCGACTTCATTTTCTTCAACTTTTTTCCTAATGATATCTAATGAATAATTCGCTTCAATCATCATGTGAGTAATACCTTTGAATTTGTACTTCACATAATAGGTATCAGTTACAAATAATAATTGTTCACCTAATTGATTCTTAAAAAGGAAACCAGTTGGTTCTGCAGCATCATGATTCACATCAAATGAAGTGACTGCCCAGGAACCGATTTGTACGCTCTTACCTATTTCAAGTACAGTTGCTCGATGATTTGGTACGCTTAATGCATTTAAAGTTCCTTTTGAAGCAAAAATATCAATTGAAGTGGTGTTCAATACTTTCTTGATTTCTTTTGAGTGATCACCATGTTCATGAGAAATACACATTCCGGCCACTCGTCTAAAATCAAACATCATTTTTTGTTTAACCAGTTCTAGCTTGATTCCACATTCAATTAATACCTGGGAAATGCCATCATCTATTAGATAAGCATTCCCAGCACTTCCACTACCAAAAGATTTTATGTTAATCAAAAGGGATCTTGTTCAGTTGTAGCTTCATTGTTTTCATGAACTGGTTCGTTATTTTCTTCTTGAATTTCTCCTGTTTCAACATCATAAGCAGGAACAGTTGGCTCAACATCAGGTTCAGTTTCGAATTCAATCGTATTGGCACTCTCTGAGACATCTTTACGCATAGTCTTAAAAGTTTCATCAGTAGCAGTTTCATAGTTCATAGCTACATAGGCATTTTCAAAGTTCTTAGGATATTTTTTAGTAAGGTTATTTCTCATTTTGCGAACAATCATAGACTCTCGGCTTTGTGGTTCTTTCCAAGCTGGACTAATGTATTTACTTAGATCATCAGTTGCTAGAAGGTCTTCTAAAGATTTGTCCTTCATTAAATCTTTAACTTCTTTTTTCTTTTCATCAATCTGTTTCTTTTGTTCTGGAGTAGCATCATATTTTGATTTAGCAATTCCAAAAGTTTCCGTCATCAGATTATTACTAATATGTGCAGACAGATTTCTCACAACGTCATCACGTTCAGCGATTAAATATTCAACTGTCCCATCTGTTTTTGAAACTGGATAAACAATCCGTACTACTTTTCCTTTTCCGGTTGGTTCCCATTCTGGAGGAGTAGTTTCTAGACCCTTCATTTTCGGATAGGTGAATCCGTCATGTTCTCTAACTTCCCAGAATTTATGAACTTGTTTAATACCACGTCCGAATCTTGAAAGAATGGCATCATTCCCATCCCCTTCAATACCCATTTCAAGAAGCGTTGCCCATGTATTTCCTACTTTCTTTTTGCGGGTCATGAAGTAAACTTCTCTTGGTGTTGCTGTTGCATTCAATTGGAGTGAAGCAATTTGTAGAAGTATTTGCGTTAGTGTTTGTTGGTCCACATTGCTAATAGTCATATTAGATTGTTCTAAAGTGTTATTGATTTCAGCCAAAGCATTCATCACACATTGCTTTTGATAATCACTCATGTTCACACCGTTACCTTGAAGTTGGTTAGTAATCATTGGCAAATAAGTATCATTCACCTTTGCTAGTTTTGTCTTGAAACCTTCTTTTTTTGCTATTTCGGTTGTCATATTATTTTCCTTCTTTCTATTTCTTGTGATATTTGAGATACTCTTTAAATAGGGGGAATTAATTTGAACATTTTAATATACATATTACTTTTATTAGGCTTGGCTTATCTTTATCAAATAATCACAACCTTTTTTAAAATATCTAGAATAGAAAATATCTTAAAACAATTACAAGGATTTATAGATAATTGTGAAAATATACTTAATGAGAATGAGTACGTCTCTAATTACCGCAATGATTTTACTTATTATTATGAAAATTCTAAATCACTTTTAGAAGAAAAAAGTGATAAAGACCTTTATATTAATACTCTCTCTATTTCCCCACAAATCAGAGAATTAATTCCTGATCTCAGCATGAATTCACTAAGTTACAATAATAATCTGTTTGAAAATTTTCAGGCAGCAAAATTTATTCGTAATGAGCTTTTTATGGTAGAAAGTGAAACTAGATTTGATTTAAAAAAAAGATATAATCCTTTATTTATATTAAAAATCATATTAAAGCTACCCTCTTCAATTCTTACTCATATAGGATTTGATGCTAAAACAACTTCTAAAAATCTTATAAATATGATTTTCTGGCTGATAACTTTTTTAACTTCTTTATTTTCCTCTGAAATTAAATCGCTAATATTTAATTTTATTAAAATAATTTTATAGGATTTAAAAAAGTATTCATTATTGAAAATCCTTGTACGTTATGTTGTTTTGTTTAAATTTATCTTTGCACCTCCACTTTAAACACCGGATCATCACTAACAATCAAGGAAATCATTTGGGCTTGTGTATCAATCAATTCATTTACTGATTCAGCGTTATCGACAAAGATTGGGGCAGATACCTGGTAATGATTTGAAAGAGTATTGATAATATCTAACCCAACGTTGATTCGCGCAGCGTTGTTTAAGTTGGTGCTGTATTCAGAACCGCCATAAGTTGCTTCACAAACTTCATTAATCCCGCCATTCTTTTGAATATCGAATAATTTAAAGTTGGCCATGTTAAATTTTGCGTTGATTTCTTTCTCCAAGAGTTGAACTTTACGTCTAGTAAATTCATCTGTAAGATACTCTTGACGCTCAAGTTCTTCATAAGTTGAAGCTAGATTACTGTGTTCATCCTTCAGTTCTTGGACACGATTCAATTGTTTTTCTTTTTGACTGAATAAAGAAAGTTGCTGTCTAGCTGAATCAACTGCAGCAGATGATTCACGGATAAGATTGTTGTACTCTTCAATTTCAGATTGTGTAGAAGTTTGTTCCTCAATCATTGATTGCGTTACTTTTTGAATTTCAGCAATGATTGCTCTGCTTTCTTTTGAATCTTCGAATTGTCCATGACGTTCTTTTGTTAAACTCAACTCTTCTTTGAATCGATCCAATGAATCTTTAGCAATATCACGTTTAGAAATTAAAGAGTGAAGATCGTTAGTTAGTTTACTTATTTCACCTTCAGCAATTTCAATTTTTGAAGCAACTGCTTTTCCCTGTTCAAGAATGCTTTCAACCTCTTCAGATTTCTTTTTATTAAAGGTTGCCTTCATTTTCTCAACTTGATCACCAGGTAAATCTTGGCCACACATTTGACAAGACGTTTTATGTTCGTCAAACGATTCAACATTTCTCTCTTTATACGTTTCTAACAAATGAGCTTTAAAGTTCTTTTCTCTTGTTAAGTTTTGTTCGGCATTAGCAATCTTTGTTTCTACTTCCCAGACAGTTTGTTTCTTACCATTTAAATCGACTGTCAATTTATTAACATCATTGATAAGTGTTTCAGTAGATAATTGGTTCGTTTGAAAGAAGCGAGCCTTTTCTTCAGTTAACTTCAAATCAAGTTGGCCACGTTTGTTTTTTAAGTCAGTGATTGCCCCACCGTTTTTTAATTCAGCGATTTTATTTTGCGCTTCTTCAATTTTGTTTTTATTTGTTCCGACTAGATCATTTAATTGTTCCTGGTCAATTCCTTCAGTATTTGGAATGGCTCTTTCTGCTTCATCAAATCGTGCTGTCATTCCATCGATAGAATTAGCAACGTCTCTTTTCTTAGCTGAAATGATTTTCTTTTGTTCCTCAACGCTACGGCCATCAAGAATTTTAGTTAGTCCAGAAAGTTCTTCATTCTTTTCAATTACTTCTTCATCCGTTACGCCATCAACTAACTGAAGCAAAACTTCTCTACGCTTAGTCCAATCAAGAGAATTGAATGCTGCAGGATTAGTTAACAATTTGAATGTGCCTTCATCAATCAATGCATCGATGTATGACCGAAATTCTTTTGCTGTGTTGCACGGAACCTGGTTAACGTAGTACTTTGTTTTATCCGACTTGCGTTCTTTTTCTGCACGCCCTTTGATTTTGGACCACACTTCAACAAGTTCACGTTTTAATAAAATGCGTTGGCCATCTACCATTAGTTCAGCTTCAACAATTGGTTCCTTACCTAAAATTTCATTACGATCTTTATCAAATGGTTTAGCTTTGAATTTGGACCTTTCAGCACTGTCTTTCCCAAATAACAACCACAAGAAGCCATCATATAAAGTTGTCTTTCCTACTGCATTTTGAGCTGATACATCTGCGTTGATACCGTCTAAAACTAGTTTGTAATCTTTTAACCCTTTGAAGTTTTCGTAACGAATCCAATTAATTTTGATATCTTTCAATTCATTCACTCCTTATGTGTGCTATAATTTCAGTATAAAAATATTGTTTCACCGACTGATTGGATGGCTGTCCTTTCAGTCTTTTTGTTGTGCCAACATCTTTTCTCCTGTTTCAAATAAAAATTCTATCGAATTCTTAGCAGCTAACTTCTTACTACTAATCAACTCATTATCTTTATGAATAGATACTTTATTGAAATCAGTCATCTTAGTAATCCTTGCTTCAAGTTTGCCCTCCTCTTTGCTGTAGTAATCAACAAAGTTTTTGTTTTTAAACTTCCACGGCATAAATTTTGCCTCCCTTCAATTTACCCAGAATAGAATTAACAGAGGTAAACAGATAATGATCATTGCTGCAATGAATCCGTAAAATATATAAAAGTCTCTTTTAGCTATTCTTTTGCTTCCAAAGAAGTACATGTTAGATGACCAGATTAAATTTTTAATCGTTTCTAGTGACATAACATTTTTTCCTCCTTCTTTTTTCGTTCTCTCTCTTCTGCAGAACTTTGAAAAATCGCAAAAACTTTATCTGATAATTCTTTAGGAAGTACAAAACCTTCCATAGATTCTAATTGAGTGCCATCTTGTAAAACATTGATTACTTTGTAGTAAGCCATTGTTTACACCTCCTTACTTAATTCCTAACACTTTAACTATTGTCAGTAATATTTCATTTGCTTTCGGACCTGTTTTTTTTCCGTTTAAAATATCATTTAAATACTTATAATTTTCATCTATCAACATTGCTAGGTGATTTTGCGGAATATTTTTCTCTTTTAAATGAGTTAATATTTTTTTTCGTAAAGCTTGTGTTTCTGGCATTTCAATTAGCCTCCTTTTTTATTTTTAAATTTATAAGCTAATTTATCAGCTAATCGTTGACCAGAAATAGCTTTTATGCTATTATGAATCCATAGCAAATAAGCCATCTAAAAGCACTTTTCTTGAACGTTGGGGAACGTAACAGATATTGTTTTGGTCACTTATTAGCTGATTAACTAGCTCATGAACATAGTATAATAGCTTAAAAGTTATTTGTCAACGACAAAATAGCTTAAAAGTCATTATTTATTTTTGTGAGCCTATGAAAGGTGAGTATCATGGGAATAGTAGAGAGAATAAAAAAGTTATGCGAAGAGCATCACACTAATTTTGCTGAGGTTGAAAGACGTGTCGGGATCTCTAATGGTCAAATTAGAAGATGGAACACTGTTTCTCCTAAATTAGAGAACGTAGAAAAAGTTGCTGATTATTTTGGTGTCACAGTTGATTACTTGAGAGGGAAAGAACCTAAAAAAGATCTTCCAACTGACTTAGACGAAATATTGGATGGCATGATGAGTTTCGATGGAAAACCTATGACTGATAATGATAGAGAATCAATCCGTGCTTATCTTGAAGGAAGATTTAGCAATAAGTAAGGAGGATAATATGAATGATGTTTTTGATATACTTCAAAAATACGAAATTGAATTGGTTTTAATAAATATTGAGAATGACGGATATTATGATCCGGCTCTAAATATTATTTTCATTAATCAATTGTTAGATGAGGAAAAGCAAAAGGAAGTTATTCTTCACGAACTAGGACATGTGATTAATCATAAAGACTTAGCTTCTTTATATAATAATCCTTCTTACCGTACTAAAATGGAATATGAAGCCACAAAGTATATGATTACATATTTAATTAATGAATCAGATGGCCAATTTAATTACTCTGACGTATTGCAGAATTACAACTTGGGTTTAGGTTGGGAATGTAAATTTAAATAAAAAAGGCCCAAAACTGCTGGAACAGTTCAGGCCTGAGTTCTATATCTCTATCTCAAATAAAGTATACCATATTTTATTGGAGGGATTAGAATGAAAAAAATACTTAGTTTGCTTTTATTTACAGTGATAATGGTTGGTTGTTCTTCTCAAGAAAGCATTAATCGTGATGATTTTGCTGAGACTACTTCATTTGTAACAAATAACTTCGATACAGAAAACATAGCTCAATCCGATACTAAAGAAGATTATTTAAAAGATTACGATAAAAAAGAATTAGCTAATGAGGTTACAGTTTATTCAAACCAAAGTAACCAAATTGCTTACATTCAATTTAGAGGAATAACTGCTGATAAAGCAGAATTAGTTTTAAAAGAAGTTGGATTACCTAAAGAAGAAAAAGATGATATAAATTTACTAGTTAGCAAACCGGACGAATTTGAAACAAAGCATAACCAAAGATACTTATCTTATGTATTAAATGATGAGATAGGAGTTCATCTAGTAGCTTTTGAAAATGAAATTGCAGATACGATGAATTTGAATGGGATTTATACAGTAAATGTTTTTTATAATTTAAATATATACGACGATTTTATGAGTGAATAAATAATTCAAAATAAAATACAAGGAGTGATGATATGTCCAACAAAAAAATAATACCTTTTGACATAACAAAGAAGTATATGACTTATTCAGATTTGTCACCAGAAGATTATCGTGAAGTGGGCGGCATCGTTGCTCCGTTTTTTGATTCTTTATACGTCGATAAATATGATAATACTATTGGTAAAACTAAATCTGGTAAAGAAGTATTGATTCCAAAAAAATAAAAAAGAACACTCCTATCACCGACCAAAGCTAAGGAGTGTTCAACAAAAAATTAACCCGTATTAAAGGGCTCTTTTCTATGCCCTATTTTAACACAATAGGAGTGTGTTTGTATGAAAAAAGTAGCAATCTATGTAAGAGTTAGTACACAAGATCAAGCTGAAGAAGGTTATTCAATTGAAGAACAAATAGATAAACTAACTAAATACTGCGATATTAAAGACTGGTATGTTTACGAAATATATAAAGACCCTGGGTTTACTGGAAGTACAATAGATCGTCCAGGAATGAAAAAGCTCGTTAATGATTCTAAACAACATAAATTTGATACAGTTTTAGTTTATAAACTTGATAGGTTATCCAGGTCCCAAAAGGATACTCTTTACTTAATTGAGGATGTATTTGCAAAATATAATGTTGATTTTGTTTCGCTAAGTGAAAATTTCGACACTTCAACTGCATTTGGAAAAGCAATGATAGGTATCCTATCCGTTTTTGCCCAGCTTGAAAGAGAACAAATAACAGAGCGTATGCAGATGGGTAAAGTTGGACGAGCTAGATCTGGTAAAGCAATGGGATGGACAAGGCCTCCATTTGGATATGAATATACTGAAGGGAAATATATAGTAGATGATTTTAAAGCAATAGTTATTAATAAAATTTATAAAGAATATCTGTCTGGTATTTCTATTACAAAACTTCGAGACAAATTAAATGACGAAGGACATTTAGGGAAAGACATTCCTTGGTCCTACCGTGCTATACGATCTATTTTAGATAATCCTGTCTATGCAGGCTATATGAATTTCAAAGGAGAAGTTTATAAAGGAAACCATGATGCAATTATTACAAAAGAACTATTTGATAAAACTAAAACTGAATTAGATATTCGCCAGAAGCAAGCATATGCTCAAAATAACAATCCACGTCCTTTTCAAGGTAAATATATCCTTAGTGGTTTAGCACGTTGTGGCTACTGCGGAGCTCCTTTAGAATTGATGCTTGGAAACATTCGCAAAGACGGTACTCGGCTAAAAAAATATAAATGTACTAATCGCATAGTGAAATCTAGAGTCACCTTTTACAACGATAATAAAAAGTGTACTTCTGGATTCTATCATATGAATGACTTAGAAGATTATGTAATTAACGAAGTATCAAAATTACAAAAAAACCCTGAAACTATTTTTGAACGAACTGAAATAAAAAATGAGAATCATACAGAAATTTATGAACATAGAATTGTTGTGATTGATAAAAAAATAAAGCGATTATCAGATTTGTACATGAATGATCTCATAAATTTAGAAGATATGCAGTTTAAAGCAAAAGCACTAAAAGATGAAAAAGATCATTTGTTAAATAAGTTAAATCATTCTGAGCACAAATTAGAAAATGTAAAAAAAGATAAAGCTATCCTCTTTTTGAAAGATATAGAAAACAACATAAATGATGAAACCTATGAAAATAAAAAGAAAATTATTAATGTATTGATAAAAAAAGTTGATGTCAAAGCTAATGAAATCAAGGTTATTTGGAATTTCTAAATAAACATATTTACTATATATGATTTCAATCAGTGTGAATCCTTGTTGATTCAACTGTTTTAATTTTTTCATAAAATCTCCTCCATCATTGTGAAAGTTGGCAATAATAATGCTAGGTAAACACACATAATAAAAAAGGCAATCACTAAAAATATAATCGGTTGAATCCAACTAAATATCTTTTGGATTTGAAGCGTTAATCGTAATTGACAATCATTTGCATAAATGGCTAGTTCTGTTCCTAAACGACTGGTTGCTTCACCGTGCATAATAATAAAACCAAGTTCACTATTAAAAAAAGGAAAACTATTCATAGATTCTTTAAAATCTCGACCTGTCCTCAACTCTTTTTCCATCTTGTGTGCGACTTCTTGCATGAGTTGCGTTGTTTCTTTCGATTGCATTAATTCAATAATTTTATTCATTTGATGACCACTTTTTAATAGTTGACTCCACTCATAGCTAAATAAATTTGTATAATACAACTTTAATAACGTAGAAATAATAGGAATTTTCATAAAAAAAGTAGTCCGTTGAATGGCCGTCTGTCTTCCCAATTGATAGCGAATGAGGAAGATGGCTAATAATACCACGATAGAACTAATCCCTAAAAAAGCTGGGAAATAGTAGACGAAGCCAATGGCCATATTATTCACAATGGACCCTTTTGTCGCATTCATTTGTTCATAATTAGGTAAGATCATGTAACGGATGGCCATTAAAATCCCGATCATAAAAAGCAATAAAAATAGTGGGTACCGCAATAACTTTGTTAACTGGCTCTGTTGTTTCGTTTTTTCTTCTAAGTAATTCCCACTCGCTGCTAAAGCTTCTGTAAGATTCCCATGGATAAAAGCTAGATAGATTTGTGAAGAAACACGTTCAGAAAATCCTTGCTTTTTAACAGTACGGTCAAATCGTTCTCCATTCTCTAATTCTTCAAGAATGGCTTGGATCCAATGTGCCTCTTTTGGTAAGATCATTTTTAAAAATAATAAAGCTTCTTTTAAAGAAAATCCTTCGGTCATCAATTCAGATAGTTTGATTAAAAATGAGGCTTGGACTGGCAATGATTTTTTTTTAGGGAATTTGGAACTGGATAAAATTTTTTCCACTGATATAACCATATGCGTACGCCTTTCTTAATAATAAATTAAAGGATCTAGTTTGTTTTTTTTGGATTTGTTCTTCTGTTTGCGTCTGATTAAGATACTGTTTAAGTTCATTTCTCGATAAAACATCATATAAAATTGCTCTTTTCTCAGATAATTCTATATGAGAACAAGCAGGCACACAGTCTCCTTTACAAAAGGAGCAATATCTCGGAATCAACTTTTGAAAGACAACGCCAAGCAGGGTTTGTTTTAGTTGCTCTTGAGTTACCCCTAGCTCCAATAAACGCGAGATGACCCCAATAGTATTTTTTGCGTGCACGCTAGCTATGATCAAGTGACCAGTTAAAGCACCTCTTATAACCATCTTCGCTGTTTCTTCATCTCGTATTTCTCCAATGATAATAATATCAGGATGATGCCGCAAACTAGATTTTAAAAGTGTTTCATAAGTGATTCCAGCCTTCTCATTTACTTGCGTTTGTAAAAAAAGGGGTTCTTCAATTTCTACGGGATCTTCGACCGTTATAACTTGTTGCTTGCTTGTCAGGTAACTTTCACGAACAAGCTGATACATCGTTGTTGTTTTGCCTGATCCAACTGGTCCTGAAAAAATAAGTAAACCACTATTAAATTGTGCCAATTGCTCGATTAATTTGACTTCTCGTTTAAAATAAGTTGTTTTTGCTAAAGATACATGCATGGATTGATTTAAAATTCTGATAACCATCGACTCTTGAGAACGAAAATTTGTGATTGTAGAAAAACGCAACGCTACCGTCTTTTCTTCAACTATCAGTTGTGCTGCTCCACTTTGTGGTTTTCTTCTCTCCCCTACGTCCATGTTTGCTAAATATTTAAAATAGGAGATAAATCGTTTCCCTTCATCTTCGGTCACAGCATTCCAAAAACTCATTTTTCCGCCAATCCGAAAGTAGAATCGGTATTGAGTATCTTCAGGTAAAATGTGAATATCACTTGTTCCGGTTTCTTGAGCTTTAACAATTACATATTGTGTAAACTCTTCAATTTCCATTACTCGCCTCCTTTCCCAGTATTATTGTCTTGTTAATTTAAATATGTGCAATCGTTGAGGTATTTCGTTATTCTTTTTACTTATTTCAGAACAAAAAAAATCTTTGCCTTTCTAGTGTTACTAGAAAGGCAAAGATTTTTTTGTTCAACGCTTATAATTCAGCATTGTGGAAGACTTCTGATACGTCATCATCTTCTTCAAGTTTATCAATCATTTGGTTAAATAAAGCTTTTTTATCTTCTGGTAATTCAACGGTTGTTTGTGGAATCATCGTTACTTCAGCTTGTGCTAATTTATAGCCTTCTTTTTCCAAAGCGTCACGCACGTCTGGCAAATCAGAAGGGTCTGTATAAATTTCAAATACTTCATCTGACGTTTCCATTTCATCTCCGCCAGCTTCTAAAACGCTCATCAACATTGTGTCTTCGTCTATGTCTAAACCTTCACGTTCAATTGCAATGTACCCTTTACGATCGAACATGTAACTAACAGAACCTTTTTCACCTAATGACCCACCATTTTTATTAAAAGCTACACGGACATTGGTTCCCGTACGGTTTAAGTTATCCGTCAATGTGTGTACCAAAACAGCTGTGCCTTTTGGACCATAACCTTCATAGATTACTTCATCATAATTTTCATTTTCACCAGTTGCACTACCTTTTTTTATAGCACGTTCAACATTATCATTTGGCATATTATTTGATTTAGCTTTGTCCATCACCATACGTAATGAAGGATTTATGCTCGGATCAGGTCCACCACTTTTCACAGCCATGTAGATTTCTCTTGATATTTTTTGGAATACTTTTCCGCGTTTTGCATCTTGTGCATTTTTACGGCCTTGGATATTGCTCCATTTTGAATGTCCTGACACTCCAAACTCCCCATTTCATAGTATAAGTGTATTAAGCTAGATTAAATAGCCCTACTTATTTTATCAAAAAACTAGCTATAGAGCAACTGTGCGCCAATTTATCTACCGTTTTATCTTTTTAAATGATGGCTTCTTTTTTTTCTTTTTATAAATGAACACGAAAAATACTACTGCAAGCAGAATACTAGTCAATGCTCCTGTAGCGTCCAGAATAACATCTTCCATCAAAGGAGTCCGATCCGGTGTGATACTTTGATGGAACTCATCAAAAGCGGCATAGCCAGACGCTAACAGCCATGAAACGAACGCAGACAACCAGATGCTTGTCATTTTATTTTTCAATCCTAAAAACCAGCACAAACCTAATAAAAAATAAGTTCCAAAATGAGCTAATTTCCGAATAAAAAATTCAATGAATGCACTATACCCTTGCGCAGCAATACTCACTTCACTGCCTGCATAATTAAATTGTATTAGACCTAAAAGATCTTTCAGTGGTTCCTTAGCTAAAATTTTATCTAACACACCTGTCAATGATTGTTCTCCATAAGGCTGAGAAGAACTGTAAAATAATACCACCATTATAACAAGAGCTAGCGCGATAAAAAAATTGTCTTTTGTAGTTGAACGCATCAGCATCTTCCTTCTTTCACGATTTTTTATTGACATTCATTTCACTTCTTCTTTAAGCTAACAATTTCTATTTTACAGTATAGTGATCGACTTTTGATAGTTATTTTCGGACTAAAGTTAGTCAATGTTTTTTTGCTTTGTTTAACTACTGCTTTTGAAACTACAAGAAACTAGAGTATAATAGATTTATTCGAATCAGAAAGGGAGTTACGCTATGAAATACAGTATGACATGGGATCTTGAATCTATTTTCCCAGGCGGTAGTAAATCACCTCAATTAAAAGAAAAATTAGTCCTTATTCGTGAACAGCTAGATGAACTATCTTCTCTTATCACCAAGTGGGATACTGAAAAAGACAGTCCCGCTTTTAAAGAGCTATCAGCTATTTTGCTTGTTCAAGAAAAACTAACAAAAGGATTGTCTCAAGTGTTCACCTTTATCGAAGCTGTTCAATCTGCGGATGTGTCCGATAAACAAGCAGGAACTATTTTTGGACAAGTCTTTGAATTGAGCAGTGCATTTAGTACTATTCAAACGATTCTAACTAAAAAAATGGTTGCAATGCCTGATGATAGTTGGAATGATCTGGTTGAACTACCTGATTTTAAAGAAATCAAATTTAGTCTAACTGAAACACGTATACAAGGTAAGGAATTGTTGAGTGAAACAGAAGAAGCTTTGATTAATGCTTTATCTATCGATGGATTCCAAGGGTGGAGCGATCATTACGATTCATTGGTAGCGACTATTGAGATTCCATTTGAAGACAATGAAGGTCAAATCCAACTGTTGTCTGCTGGTCAAGCTTATAATAAAATGAATACCGACCCAGATGCAAAAGTTCGCGAACAATTATTTAATAAATGGGAAGAAACTTGGGGCAGTATGGCACCTTTGTTTAGCGACACCTTAAATCATTTAGCTGGTTTTCGTTTAGCAGACTATAAAGCTCACGGTGTGAAAGATTTCTTAAAACGTCCTTTAGAATACAATCGGATGAAACAAGAAACCTTAGATACTATGTGGAAAGCTGTTAGTGATCACAAACAACCTTTCGTTGATTATTTAAATCGTAAAGCTCAGTTGCTTGGAAAAGATAAATTATCTTGGCAAGATACAGAAGCACCTGTGATTCTTGGAAGTGCACAAGCTAAAGTTTATCCATATGACGATGGGGCTGACTTCATTGTAGATAATTTCCGTAAATTTAGTGGGAAAATGGCCGACTTTGCTCAACATGCTTTTGATCATAGTTGGATTGAAGCAGAAGATCGAAGCGGGAAAAGACCTGGTGGGTACTGTTCAGAATTGCCAGAAAGTAAAGAATCAAGGATTTTTATGACTTATGCAGAATCGCCAAGTGAAGTATCCACATTAGCTCATGAATTAGGCCATGCTTTTCATAGCCACGTGATGACTGATTTGCCAATTCTAAACCAACAGTACGCCATGAATGTTGCTGAAACAGCCAGCACATTTGCTGAAATGATTGTTGCCGACGCAACGGTTAAAGAAGCTACTTCAAAGGAAGAAAAAATCACTTTATTGGACACTAAAATGCAAAATGCCTTAGCAATGTTTTTAAATATTCATGCGCGTTTCTTATTTGAATCAAGGTTTTATGCTGAACGTCAAAATGGTATCGTGACAGATGAACGTCTTGGAGAATTGATGGAAGAAGCTCAAAAAGAAGCGTATCAAGACTCACTAAGCGAGTACCACCCTCATTTTTGGGCTAGCAAACTTCACTTTTTTATTGCCGACGTTCCTTTCTATAATTTCCCGTACACTTTTGGTTATTTATTTAGTTTAGGGATCTATGCTCGTTCGTTAGAAGAAGGTGCTAGTTTCGAAGATAAATACATTGCGTTACTAAGAGATACAGCAGCTATGTCTACAGAAGATTTAGCGATGAAACATTTAAATGTCGACTTAACCAAACCAGATTTCTGGGAAGCTGGTATTGCAATTATGAAAAATGATGTTGATACTTTTATGGAATTAACAGAAGAATACGTGAAATAACAATAAAAGTACCTCTAAACAGTCCATTTTATCTGTTTAGAGGCTCTTTTTAGTTATTATTGGTTGTTTTGTCAGGGATAAACATAGTAATGTGACGAGGCAGTACTTGAAGAGTCAGAGGCAACTCAAATCCTTCATCTCCATCAATATTACTAATTAACTGCGTATTTTCTTCTGTAATAGCTATTTTACCTGATTTAAACTTTCTATACAGCGTTTCATTTGCACCAGCTGCATTTCCTGAAATCACTTTAGGAATTAGTTTAACCTTATCCAATAAAGTCTTTCCTTTTAATGCAATTAAATGCAAGTATCCATCATCTGTTTTTGCATGTGGAATCATATTTTCAAATCCTCCCACAGAATTTGTTAAGGCAATCAGTACCAAACTAGATTCTTGTTCAATGACTTCATCATCTATAGTTAATTTAAAAGAGTAGCTTTGGCTATCATTAAAGGCTTTAGCTCCTTCAATAAAGTAAGCTAATGATCCTAATCTTGTTTTTTGGTCAACCCCTACATTTTTAACCGCTTCAGGAATTTTTCCAATTGCAATGACATCAATAAAGTAACTTTCATTTACTTTACCAATATCTAATTCTTTTGTAACAGCTTCTGGTAACATTCGAATAGCTGCTTCAGGATTCAAAGGAATTCCTAAGGCGCGTCCTACATCGTTGACTGTTCCTAAAGGGATAATACCTAATTTTGGACGGTACGCTTCTTCTGCTAGTCCACATATACATTCGTTGACTGTTCCATCACCGCCCATAACGAAAACAGCTTCTACACTTTCTTTAGCAGCTGCTTTAGCAAATACTTCAGCATCTCCGCCTTTAGTCGTTTCTTTAATTACTACTTCATCATACATTGATTCTATGGTATCTAAAGCAAGCGCAGCATACTCTTTTCCCTTTTCTCCTCCAGAAGAAGGATTTACGATTAATACAGCTTTGGTCATATCCCATCAACCTTTCTAATGTTACGTTTTTGTAGGTTTAGTTTAGCGTAAGACTTGTTTGATTGCCACAAAAAGACATTTCTTAAACAAACTAATAAAAGCAATTACTACAACAACAACCTACCTTAATTTGACAAAACAAATAAATAAAAAAATCGTTACCGATTGGCAACGATTTTTTTATTTTTTAATAACGTCCGTATCCTACAAGTTTAGGTCCCCAATAAGAAGAGCTAACTGAAGTGTAAGCAACGCCTGTACTACTTTGTGATCCAATAAATTGACCATTTCCAACGTAGATTCCTACATGAGTGATTGATCCGCCACTACTAAAGAAAACTAAATCTCCAGGTTGTGGATTTGACACTTTAGTAGAAGATGCATATTGTGCAGCTGCTGTACGTGGCAAAGAGATTCCAATTTTTGCAAATACGTATGAAGTAAAACCAGAACAGTCAAATCCATTGGTTGTTGTTCCACCCCATAAATATGGTGTGCCCATCACACTAGTTGCATGTGGTTGCAATTTTGACCAAGATGTACCTCCACTTGTAGACGGTGCTGGAGTTGTAGGCTTAGGAGCCACAGGTGTTTTCGCTGGTGCCTTAGTCTCTGTTTTTGCTGGCGTTTTTGCTGGCGCTTTTGTTGTAGTAGGTGCATTCTCAGTTTTCTTAGTAGTCTCTGTTGGAGTAGAAGCTACGACTTCACTTTCTTCTACTACTTGAGGTTCTTCAGCAGACTCACTTGATTCTGCAACTACCACTTCTTCAGTTTCAGAAGTTTCATCTACGATTGGTTCTTCAGTTTCTGCTGCTTCATAACTTGCCAATACAGCTAACTCTGCTGCTTCTTGAGCAGCAGTATATTCAGCTACTTGACTTTCAGCTTCAGCTTTTTGTGCAATGTATTTCTCTTTATCTGCTTGTACACTAGCTGTTTCGATAGCTAATTGAGAAACCACGACTTCTTTTTCTAATAATTGTTTTTCCATTTCAGCTTTTGCGTTTTCCAGTTGAGCTGCAAGAGCATTTTGTTGTACGATTGATTGCTCAGTTTGTTCTTTCTTTCCAACAACAGCTTCTTTATCATCTGCTTGTGCTTGAACAAGATCTTTATTTGCTTTTACTAAATCAGTGACTACATCTATTCGTCCAATTACGTCAGACATTGAATCAGCTTCAATAACAAATTCTATGTAGTTTTTTGTATCTCCATTGACTTGTACTGTACGGGCTTGATCTTCAAGTTGTTTACTACGTTGTTCAATCTTTTCTTCAAGAGATTTAATTTCATTTTCTAAAGTTTGTTTTTCTTTTTGAGATGATTCAATTTCTGCTAATAATGAATTAGTTTTATCTTTGTTTGAATCGATTGAATTAGTAATAGTTGCTAATTCTGCTTCTGTTTCGCTTGATTGAGTTTGTAGAGCATCAACTTTTTGTTGAGCTGCTTCAATTGCTGCTTGTGTTTGGGTTACTTGTTGTTCAGATTCAGTAAGTTTATTTGTAGTAGTTTCAGCGCTAACGGCAGTTGGTAGAATAAGCGAACTAAAGGTCATGGTTCCTAAGATTGCAATAGTTACTAGTTTTTTATTCACGTGTTTTACCCTCCAAATAGAATTCCTGCTAATTAAAATCTTACTATATATTAAGATTCCTTAACGAATTTCAGTATAACATAAGACATGTGATAAAATCGTATCGTTTAGATTACAACTGTGTGTCAAATAAAATACCTTTTATTTAAATGAACATTGATCAATATGGTCATTAACTAGTCCGGCTGCTTCCATAAAAGCGTAACAAGTGACTGGTCCCAAAAAGGTAAATCCTCTTTTCTTCATTTCCTTCGATACAATTATAGAGAGTTCTGTTTTAGTAGGCACTTGTTTCGTACTGTTAAAATGATTAATGATTGGCTTTCCTTCCACAAATGACCAAATATACTGATCAAACGTTCCATATTCTTGTTTCACATTTAAAAAAGCTTTTGCATTTTTCAAGAGCGAAGCAACTTTTAATTTATTTCGAATAATTCCTGGGTTTGAAAGTAATTCTTCTATTTTTTTTTGATCATAATGTGCGATTTGATAAGGATTGAATCCATCCAATGCTTTGCGGTAATTCTCTCTTTTAGATAAAATTGTAGACCAACTTAATCCTGCTTGCATGGTTTCAAGAATCAATAATTCAAATAAAGCTTGATCATCATGCAACGGTTTGCCCCATTCTTCATCGTGATACATTTTCATCAATTCCGTGGTTGTAGCCCAAGCACATCTTTCCAAAATTGCACATCCTTTATTATTTATTTTGAAACCTTGCTTTCTGTTATTTTTTTAGTGTATAATGTATTGTTAGTATAGATTAACTTAAGGTAGTTCACCTACCTAATGTTATGAAACAACTTAGGAGGATTTACTATGTCTAAAGATTACCGTGTTTTACTCTACTATAAATATGTTCATATTGAAAATCCAGAAGAATATACTGCAAAGCATCTAGCGTTCTGTAAAAAAGTTGGCTTAAAAGGAAGAATCTTAGTTGCTGAAGAAGGTATAAATGGTACTATTGCAGGTACTTATGATATTACTCAACAGTATATAGATGAAATGCATGCCGATCCTCGTTTTTCAGATTTAGTTTTTAAAGTAGATGAAGAAGAACGTGCTCCTTTCAAAAAAATGTTTGTTCGCTTACGTCCTGAACTTGTATCTCTAAATTTAGAAGATGATATTGATCCTAATGAATTAACTGGTGAATACTTAAACCCTACGGAATTCCGTGAAGCTATCCTTGATGAAAATACAATCGTCATCGATGCCCGTAATGACTATGAATACGATTTAGGTCACTTCCGAGGAGCTGTTCGTCCAGAAATCAGAACATTCAGAGAACTTCCTCAATGGATTCGGGATAATAAAGAACAATTCATGGATAAAAGAGTTGTAACTTACTGTACAGGTGGAATTCGTTGTGAGAAATTCTCTGGTTGGTTAGTTAAAGAAGGCTTTAAAGATGTTGGACAATTACATGGAGGAATCGCTACTTACGGGAAAGATCCTGAAGTTCAAGGTGATCTATGGGATGGTCAAATGTATGTATTTGATGAACGCATTAGTGTGCCTGTTAACCATAAAGAACATGTAATTGTTGGTCGTGACTGGTTTGATGGTACTCCTTGCGAACGCTATGTAAACTGTGCTAATCCTGCTTGTAACCGTCAAATCTTATCTTCAGAAGAAAATGAACATAAATATATGCGTGGATGCTGTCATGAATGCCGTGTAGCACCAGCAAACTTGTATGTAAAACGGAATAGCTTAAGTGAAGAAGAAGTTGCTGAACGTTTAGCTGTCATTGGCGAAAAACTTCCAGCATCCGTTTAATTAAAATCAAATCCATTCTTTGACAAATGGCTGATAGCCAATTAAGGTTGAAAGAATAAAAAAAGACTCTGAAATCAGAGTCTTTTTTTATTTAATGATTAACAGTTTTGCGACGATTAACTCAGTAATAAAGCATCTTCTGTAACGGTGTCTCCACTATTCTTTTGGAATAATGCTAATAAGTCAGGGACTGATAATTTATTTTTTTCCTCCCCTGAAACATCCACTACTATTTTTCCATTGTGAAGCATGATTAACCGTGTTCCGTGTTTAATTGCATCTTCCATATTGTGTGTGATCATCAGTGCAGTCAATTTTTTTTCCTGAACAATTTTATCGGTTAACTTTAATACCATTTGGCTCGTTTTCGGATCTAAAGCTGCTGTATGCTCATCTAGTAATAGCAATTTTGGTGGAACAATCGTCGCCATCAGCAATGTCAAAGCTTGTCTTTGACCACCCGACAATAATCCCACTTCCATTTTAAGCCTACTTTCAAGTCCTAACTCAAGTAACTTCAACTGTTCTTTAAAAACTTCACGTTGCTTATCTTTTACACCTAATGATAAACCTCTTTTTTTCCCTCTCTTAAAGGCAACCGCTAGATTTTCCTCAATGGTCAATCGAGTTGCTGTTCCCATCTTAGTGTCTTGAAAGACTCGTCCAATGTCTTTTGCTCTATCATTCGTTCGCTTATGCGTGGCGTTTTTCCCATCCAAAAAGACTGCACCTTCATCTACTGCATAAGTCCCAGCTACACTATTTAATAAAGTTGACTTTCCAGCACCGTTCCCGCCAATGATCGTAACAAATTCTTCTTTCTCAATGGTCAAATCAATTCCCTTTAAAACATGGTTTTCATTGACTGTTCCCACTTCAAAACTTTTATGAATTTTTTTTAATTCTAAGATTGCTGTCATATTAATTTAGCTCCTTTCTTACTCGCTCTTTTAGATCCTTTAGTTTTCTTTTTGATTAACGGAGTTGAAAGTGCGATAGCTAATATGATGGCTGAGAATAATTTGATATCTTGCGGTTCTACACCTAATTGCAGTACCAAATCTATAATTAGACGATAAACAATTGCTCCGATGACGATTGTCATTAACCGTTTCGCAAAAGATAAATTATGAAAAATCACTTCACCGATAATGACAGAAGCCAATCCAATGACAATGGTTCCAATGCCCATACTAATATCTGCATAACCATTATTTTGCGCAATAAGTGCACCTGATAAAGAAATCAATCCATTACACAACATGTATCCTAAGATTTTCATTGTATCTGTATGAATACCGTTTGCTTCACTCATGTCTTCGTTATCACCAGTAGACCGTAACGCTAAACCTATTTCAGTGCTGAAAAAAAGGTAAAGAACTAGAATCACTAAACATACAGCTATTCCTCCAACAACTAAAACAGCTAAACGATTTTCTAACCCATACGACTGCAACTCTCGCATCAATGTCTCTTGCCCCAATAAAGTAACGTTTGCTTGTCCCATTATTCTTAGGTTGATTGAATACAAAGCTGTCATGGTTAAAATACCAGTAAGAAGAGCTGGTATTTTAAGTTTTGTATGCAACAGACCTGAAACGATTCCAGCTAACATCCCCCCGACCAATGCCAGTAAACTAGCAAGTAAAGGTGGTATTCCAGAGACAATAGATACCGAGCAAATAGCAGCACCTAAAGGGAAACTTCCTTCAGCGGTTAGATCTGCAATATCTAAAATTCTAAATGTAAGGTAAATCCCAATCGCCATAACTGACCATAATAATCCTTGTGAAATGCTTGATAATATAATATCCATTTTAATTCTCCTTTATGTTTTACAGTTTAGTCAGGCAACACGATACTTTTAGGGTCTATGCCTAATAACTCTGCCATTTCCTCGTTAATGACTAATTCTAATTTATTAGACGTTTCAACTGGCATTTCGGCTGGATCTGCACCATCTTCAATAATTTGAAGGGCCATTTGTGCAGTTTGACGTCCCAATTCTTCATAATTAATTCCATAAGTTGCTAATCCTCCAGCTTCCACCATTTCAGCTGAACCAGGAACAACAGGCAATTTATACTCTAAAGCAATTTCGCCAACTGTTGGCATCGTACTTGCGAGTGTATTATCCGTTGGAATGTACACGGCATCAACTTCTTGAGCCAAAGTCGTCATCACTTGTTGGACGTCATTGGTAGTTGTTACGGTCAATACCTTCACTTCTATTCCTTCTGCTTCAATGGCTTTTTGAGCTAGATCTGCTTGGATTTTTGAATTTGGTTCACTAGAATTGTAAATGATTCCAATCGTTTTAGCCTCTTTAGCCAACGATAAAAGTAAAGCAACTTGCTCTTCTATCGGAACCATATCGCTCGTACCTGTTACATTACCGCCAGGCTGTTCATTATCAGCAACCAAACCGGCATCTACAGGATCTGTTACTGCAGTAAATAAAATAGGGTCTTTTTGTGTAACTGTTGCTAAAGATTGTGCTGCTGGTGTCGCAATAGATAAAATGATTTCATTTTCTCCTGCTAAACTCTCACTCATACTTTGTAAATTAGCCTGATCGCCTTGAGCATTTTGATAATTAACCGTCAAGTTTTCACCTTCAACATACCCTGCTTCTTCTAATTCACTGACAAATCCTTCACGTGCTTTAGAGAGTGAATCATGCTCCATGTATTGCAGAATGCCCACGTTTACGTTTGCTTCCTTTGAATTTCCAGTTTCATCTGTATTTCCACAAGCACCCAATAGTAAAGCAGTTGTAACAGTTGCTACACCTAAAATTATCTTCTTATTCATCCCGTTTATTCTCATCATTATTATTTCCCCCTATTTTCTAATCTAATTTTTTTACAAAAAACAAAAACGCCCACTTAGAGATAGCATTACCTAAGTGGGCGTTTATTTTATGTAAAAATAAACAAGAAATCCTTTATAATCTACCACTTAGATAATCTCTATGTGGCAAATATTTAGCAAATCAAATTGCTTTAGCCATATAGATACAAACATTTCTGTTTCCTGTTTGCACCCATAATGAATTATGTCTACAAACAGTTTCTAAAATAGCTAAAGTAATAATTATTCAATTGTGTTTGGCTGACTAAATGACTGTTCATAATAATCCCTCACACTTTCAATTTGTATTTGTTGTTACAAGTATAAAAAAACAAATGAGGAAAGTCAACAACTATATTAAAAAAAATTCATTTAAAACTCACCCGATTCTTACTTTTTAGGAAAATAGCAATCTACCCCCTGCCTTAAATTATACATAAAGTAGATTAAGTTTCTGATATATTTCTTCAAAAATTGCTCTTTCTACTCTCTTTTTGTTATAATGGTTCAAGCAATTAGAGTAATCAAATATAACTTTATGAGGTGAACTAAATTTGAGTAGTCCACAAAATACGAATGAATCATCATTTTTAGAGAAGATAAAAATTCTTTTTCAAAAAGTGATTCAGTTCATGAAAAAGCAATGGATTTCTTTCAAACAAACACATTTTTATCAATCAATTCATTTTAAAAGAACCAATTCACATAAAGAACCAATTCAAAGCAGCTCAACTTCTCCATCTACTACTGATAATGAACCAATTAGTTCTCAGGAAAGAGAACAAAGCAAAGCAGAAGAAAATTCTAGGTTAGATAAATTTCTATTTGGCTTTAACGTTAGCTACAACGTTGTCAAAAATCTTATTATTGCATTTGTTGTTATTGGTTTAATTGGTGGAGCTCTTGCGGGTGGAGTAGGAGCAGGATACTTTGCTTATCTTGTTTCTGGCGAAGATATTCCAACTTATGAAGAAATGAAAACAGACCTTGAGAATGTTTCGGCAACTTCATCGATGTATTACGCTACTGGAGAAAAAATCAGTGATTTAAAAACAGATTTAAAGCGATCTGAAATCCCATTAAGTGAAATGTCTCCTTTAGTTCAAGAAGCTATTATCGCTACCGAAGATGAGTACTTTTATAAACACTCAGGAGTAGTTCCAAAAGCTGTAGCCCGGGCATTGGTTCAAGAAGTTAGTGGTGCGAGTACAACTTCTGGTGGATCAACTCTTACTCAACAGTTAGTAAAACAACAGATTTTAACAAATGAAGTTTCCTTTAAGCGAAAAGCAAACGAAATGTTATTAGCTTTCCGTATTGAGAATTTTTTTACAAAAGATGAAATATTAGAAAGTTATTTAAATGTTTCACCTTTTGGAAGAAATAATAAAGGTCAAAATATTGCTGGACTGAATGAAGCTTCTTTGGGTATATTTGGTAGTAAAGCCAGTGAGTTGACTTTACCACAAGCCGCTTTTCTTGCTGGTCTGCCTCAAAATCCAATTGTTTATAGTCCTTATACTCAAACCGGCGCGCTTAAAGAAGACTTATCTGCTGGGATGAACCGTAAAGACGAAGTATTGTTTAGAATGTATCGTGAAAACTACATTACAAAAGAAGAGTATGACACTGCTTTAGCTTATGATTTAACACAAGATTTTTTACCACAAGAAACTGATGTTAAAGATAGTACCGATTATGTTTATAACTTTGTCGAACAACAAGCAAGACAGATTATAATGGAGCAACTGTACACAGCTGATGGTTATTCAGCTGAGGATATTGCTAATGACCAAGACTTAAAAGATTCTTATTACAATCAAGCGGATCTTGATTTACGAACAAAAGGTTATACTGTTTATTCAACTATTGATAAAGGTGTATACGAAGCTATGAACAATGTCGTTGCACAGTATGCTAATCCGGGTATCTCTTTTGATGAGAATAATAATCCGATTATTAACAATACGAGTTATCTTGGAAAAGTAAAAGTTGTGGATTATGAGGATAAAGAAACTAAGGAAACAAAAACATTAGTTGAACCAGTCCAAAATGGCGCAATTTTAAGAGATAACGCTACTGGTCGAATCATTTCGTTTATAGGTGGCGTAGATTATGGCTTAACTCAAGTTAACCATGCTTATCAGTCTCCTCGTTCACCCGGCTCAACTATTAAACCCTTACTAGCTTTTGCTCCTGCATTAGAAGAAGGCATTATTACACCAGCTTCGATGATTTTTGAAAGCAGTGCTAAAGTGCCAAGTTGGGAGAATGGCAAACTGGGGATTCACGAAATAACGAACTCAGGAAACGTGATTCCAAATAAATGGACCGATGTTCGTTCTGGTCTATCAAATTCAAGTAATATTGTTACAACTAAAATCTATCAACAGATGAAAGATACGTACCATATGGCAGATAAACTAGAATCTTATATGCATAAGATGGGTTTTGGTTCTGACGTCATCACAACAGAAGAATACCAAGGTGTTTATTACTCCCTTCCAATTGGTGGGATTACAAAAGGTACCACTGTTTTAGATCAAACAGATGGTTTTTCTACTTTAGCAAATAAAGGAAATTATACAGAGAGTTATGTTATCGATAAAATCGAGAATGCTGATGCAGATGTCATTTATCAGCATAAAGCTGAAGCTGTAGAAGTTTTCACAGATGAGACAGCGTATTTAACAACTGATATTTTACGTGATGTAATGGATACGGGTACAGCTAAAGACATTGAAGGACAATTAAATTTCACAGCAGATATTGCAGGTAAAACCGGTACGTCTGACGGTCAAAAAGATATTTGGTTCATTGGTTATACACCTCAAGTAACTTTAAGTTCTTGGATTGGCTATGATAATGCCGTTAATACATCTGTCAATGATTTGTCAAATTCAGGTTCTGAAAGTCCAAGTTTAAGAAATCGTCGACATTGGGCTCGCTTAATGAATGCAATTTATAGTGCAAACCCAACTATTTTAGGCGCTGATCAAACATTCCAACAACCTGAAGGTATTGTAGAAACAAAAGTTCTCAGTGCAACAGGTATGATGCCTGGAAAAGTAAAATTAGCTGATGGAAAAGAAGTTACGGCTTCTGGTGGCACTAAAACAGAAATTTTTAATAAAAAGTTTGTACCGAAAACGACCATTTATAACTTCGCATTAGCAGCTTCTGATAAAGAGTTAACCGATTATTGGGGTAGTGTTACTAAATCTGCTGACACTAAAAAAGCTCAAGAAGCACAAAAGGCTAAAACAGAAGCAGATAAGAAAACTGCTGAAGTAAAAAAAGCCGATGAGGCCAAAAAAGCTGATGAAGCTAAAAAAGCTGATGAAGCTAAAAAAGCTGACGAAGCCAAAAAAGCTGACGAAGCCAAAAAAGCTGACGAAGCCAAAAAAGCTGACGAAGCCAAAAAAGCAGAAGAAGCCAAAAAAGCAGAAGAAGACGCTAAGAAGGCTGATGAAGCCAAAAAAAATGAATAAAAAATAAGAGGCTGGGACAAAACCTCCCAGTAACTAAAAAAACGTTAATTGCATTTTTGCAATTAACGTTTTTTTAGTTTTTTCAACTGATTAAGTAAATTCTTTAGGCTAAATCGCCTTTGTTTTTCTATATTTTTTGAAGTTATTAGCCATAAAAGCCAAACCTATATCGACTTTAATTTTCTCTTTCCCACGCAAATGGAAGCGAGTGAAACCTAAATTAGCTTTTACCTGCCCGAAAACTGGCTCTACCTCGATTTTGCGTCTCGCAAAAATCTTGGAGCCTTCAGGTGATAAAAGCTTAGTCGCTTCTATTTCTTTTAAAGCTTCATAATGCCAATTGTAATAGAAGGCTTTTTGTTCTGCCTCCTCTGGATTATCCGGTCTATAAACATGACTATCCTGATGAAATCCACTACTGTTTTTCTTGTGACTTATATAGTTAAAATAATAATTTGTACCATCTGGATGTATAAAGTAATTTCCTTCGGAATGATAAGTCCAGTTTTTTCTATTTCTTGAAGAGCTACTATAGGATCGTGTTTGTTCTTTATCAAAGAGGTTATATTTTATGAGATGATTTACTCCGATATCATTCAGAAAATTTAGGTTCTCTTCACTGCCATAACCAGCATCTGCAATAATCATTTTTGGCAAGTAATCTAATGATTCAACAAACGGAATGAGTGTCCGTGTATCCGTTGGATTTGGAAAAGCATCATAAGCTAATACAAATTGATTTTCAGTACCGATTTGAATATTGTACGCCGCTTTTAACTGGCCGTTCATCATATGATCGTCTT
>NZ_ABHH01000006.1:0-95491 GCF_000171855.1 Carnobacterium sp. AT7
ACCGTTCTAAAATAAAATTTTTAGTACCTAAAGGAGACTTTTATGAATGAAGAGAAGCGACGTTTTTACAAACAAATGTGGGCATTTGCACTACCCATTACGATTCAATTAATGATTACCTCTGGTTTAAACATTATAGACTCCGTTATGGTTGGAAGTTTAGGTGTTGAAGCAATTGCTGCAGTGGGTATCTCAAACAAATTCACTCAGTTTTTAGCCGTCATATTGCAGGGTTTTGCTAGCGGAGCAACCATCTTCTCTTCACAATATTGGGGACAAAGAAATGTTTCAGGAGTTAAACAAATTTTAATTTTAGTATCAAAAATTGCAACGATTTTTTCATTCATTTTTGCACTTGTAACGTTATTATTCACCCCCTTCATTCTTGGAATTTTTTCTGACGATGCCATTGTTATTGTTGAAGCGGTGCCTTTCTTGCGTATCATCAGTCTTAGCTACGTATTTACTGCTTTATCTATGATTTTTAGTGTGACCCTTAAGACAATTGGAGAGGTCAAACGTCCTACTTTTTATAGTGTTATCACATTGTTAACAAACACTTTATTCAACTGGCTCTTGATTTTTGGTCCTTTTGGATTACCTGCTTTCGGAATTCGTGGAGCAGCGGTTGCTACATTACTAGCTCGTATCGTACAAACACTTTTATTGTTCTCTTTATTTGTTAAAAAAGGCATCCTAAGATCTGAAGTTGATTCAACCGAACCCGCATTACAAATCACTGGTCCTTACTGGAAAGTAACCTTTCCCTCTATCATCAATCATCTAACTTGGACCATGGGTGAGTTGGTCTTCTTTTGGCTCTACACTCGGACCGGAACAGATCAGACCGCGGCTATTTCTTTGATTGATCCACTTGTATTCTTATTTATTTGTGTCTTTACTGGTTTGAGCGATGCTTCGAGCGTGATGATTGGAAACCAACTAGGTGGGAAAATGTACAAAAAAGCTCTCTTTTATGCCAAACAATTCATCCGAATGACTACTATTCTTTCGGTTGTTGTCAGTGGAGTCATTTTTTTATTTTCACCTATGATTCTGCAATTTTACAATATCACTAGTCATGTAGAAGAACTCGTAAATCAAGTATTGCTGGCTTATATTGTTCTGTTGCCTTTTAAAAACTTAAACTATGTCAACAATGTTGGAATTTTGCGCGTTGGTGGAGATACGACTTTCGTCATGTGGTTAGATACTCTATCCGTTTGGTTATGGGGAATCCCAATGGCTTTCCTTGCAGTATACCTTGGATGGCCGCTTTGGAGCATTTTTTTCGTGGCTAATTCGCATGAAATCATTCGCGCCATTATTGGTGTACGACGCACCTTACGCGAAGGGTGGTTAAAAACGCTCATTGCTTGATAGAAAAATCATTTGATACAAGGAGGAAAATAATGAGCACAAAAGAAATGTTGAGAAATCAACTTTCAGAAAAAGTATTGCCTTTCTGGTTATCTCAGCAAGATAATACGAATGGAGGATTTTACGGCAAATTATCCATTGATTTAGAGTCCGACCCACTTGCTCCTAAAGGTGGGGTCATGATGGCTCGATTCTTATGGACTTTTTCCTATTCTTATAACACATTACAAAAACAAAAGTACAAAAGAGCTGCAGATTATGCTTACCGTTTTATAACAGAATCCTTATGGGATAATAAATATGGCGGCATTTATTGGCTTGTTGATGCCGAGGGTAAGCCTCTTAATCCGATCAAACATGTCTATGCCCAATCCTTTGCGATTTACGGTCTGAGCGAGTATGCGAAAATTGATCCAGCTTCTGATGCACTAGAATATGCGAAAAAACTATATCATCTTATTGAAGAGAATGCTTACAATCCAAGCACTCTTGGCTATGAAGAAGAATTTGATCAAAAATGGAAGCAAAAAGCGCTATCACAAGTTGCTTCTCAAAATCCTGAAGTGAGGTATACAACAAATACGCATTTGCATTTACTGGAAGCTTATACAAACCTTTACACAGTATGGCCCAATGAAACGTTATTAGAAAAGATTCAGCACTTATTGCGTTTATTCACCACTTATATCTTTCATCCTACTGGTTACTGCCAGCAAGAATTTGACCAAAACTGGACTTCAATAACTCCTGGCGTTTCCTATGGGCATGATATTGAAACTTCTTGGTTATTGGATGAAACGTTAAGCTGTTGTAAAGTAGATGAAGACTTAGATAAAAAGGTACGCAGTATGACAACTGAACTTGCTGCATATTGCTACGAAAATGGTTTAGATGAAAATGGCTGGATGATCAATCATGTCGATAGTTCGCATGTCGATAAAACAAAAGTTTGGTGGGTAGAAGCTGAAGCCGTTATTGGTTTTTACCATGCCTTTCAGCAATCTGGAAATAACATCTACCGAAATACTGCATTAAATTTAATTCAATTGATCCAGAAAAAATTTGTAGATACTCGTCCTGGAAGTGAATGGTATTCTCGGTTGGACGAAAACAATCAACTATTGTCGGTTCTTCGTAAAAATGGAACAACAGAAGAAAATATATCCGATTCATGGAAAGGACCTTATCATACGGTTCGCTTTTATTTAGAAATGATTAAACGTCTGGAGGAAAAATAGAATGCAAATAAAAGATTTGGAAAGCTATTCTGGTAGCGGCATCAAACCAGTTGATTTTGATGCTTTTTGGGAAGAAGGGTTACATGAAATGGAGTCTCTTCCACTTGATTATATACTAGACCCGGTAGATATCCCTTCGCAAGTTGCTAAATTTTATCATCTGACATTTAAAGGCGTTGGTGGAGCTACCGTTCATTGTCAACTTATTACGCCAAAAGAAACGACGGGTAGAAACTTTAAAGGCTTATTGCAATTCCATGGCTACCATACAGATTCAGGCGATTTCCAAGATAAAATTGGATGGGCAGCTGAAGGGTTTGTTGTCTTAGCAATGGATGCTCGTGGTCAAGGTGGACTTTCTGAAGATCGAACGCAGACAAGCGGTGGAGTCATGAAGGGGCTTATTATTCGCGGCATGGAAGAAGGAAAAAACAATCTTTATTTTAGACAAGTTTTCTTAGATACCGCTCATGCGGCTCGAATTTTAAAATCAATGGATTTTGTAAACGAAAAACGTATCTATGCTCAAGGAGCTTCCCAAGGTGGCGGTCTGACCATTGCTTGTGCAGGCCTTGTTCCTGATCTTTACCGTATCTATGTTTCTTATCCTTTCCTTTCTGATTACCGAAAAGCGTATTCTCTGGGGGCTCAAACATCTGCTTTTGAAGAAATACCGTATTGGTTCCAATTCCGTGATCCTCTTCATAAACGCGAAAAAGAAATTTTTGACACTTTAGAATACATTGATATTCAACATTTTGCTCCACGCATAAATGCTGAAGTCTGTTGGGTCGTAGGAATGCAAGATACAATCGTACCACCCGTCACTCAAATGGCGACGTATAATAACATTCACACTAAAAAAAACTTAGTTGTTTTACCAGAATATGGTCATGAATACTTGCCTAAAGTCAGCGATGACATGCGCAGTTATTTTATCGATTAAATAGACGAATAAAAGCACTACAAGTATCTGTCAAAATAGATACTTGTAGTGCTTTTTCCTTACATCCTACTCTTTTAATCGCTTTAGCTTATTTAGAGTCATTGTCAGACTAGAAGAGTTACAAAACAACTTGATTTCCACCATTTTTTTGAGCCGCAACTAGCTTTTGAGCGGATCTTTGAATCAGTTCACTGATTGTTTCATCTGGATAATAAGCAGAAACTCCCGCACTAATACTTACGTGTTTAGGTATATCAAAAATAGTTTCTAGAACCGTTTGTTTGATTGATTCAGCCACTATACCAGCTTCTTCTTCAGCTGTATTTTCTAGTATGATTAAAAACACTGAGTCTCTATATCTTCCTGCAACGTATCTCTCCTTGATAGAAGCTTTAATCACTTCTCCCGTTGCCTTCAATACTCCTTCACTCAACATTATCCCGAAATGCTCTTCTATTTTAGCATAATTGTCTACGTTTAAAACAATCACTGACATCGGTTGTTTTTGCTCTTTAGCTCGATTTGCCTGTTTTACCAATTCTACTATGATAGCAGATCGTGTATAAAGGGAAGTGAGTGTATCTCTCTTCATTTGAGTTGTTAGACTTTTATTTTTCACGACTAATTGTTCTCTTTCAAATTCCTCTTGTGTAACATCAAATACAATCCCAGTAAGAAAAAGAGGTCTGCCATTTTCATCTCTTTCCGTTACTTTTCCTCGGTCTCGATAAACTTTCCAAGAACCATCTTTAGCTTGAATACGATACTTTACTTCCCAAACAGGTATTTCTCCTTTTAAATGGTTGGTCATCAATTGCATAACTTCATTTTTGTCATCTGGATGAACTTTATCTGTAAAAAATTCATACGATACTTTTTCAGGTAAGTCTTTTTTCATATACCCTATTGCTTCTGCTTTTAAAGGATTAAATGTCACTTCATTTGTAGTGAAATCCCAGAACCACTGTCCTAAATTTCCTGTCCACCCAAATTCCAAACGTTCTGACTTTTGAAAAGTCAGCAATAACTCTTTATTCAATCGATCTAATGATTGCACCTTTAAAATTAATTCTTCTTTTGTTAATTCTTCGTATTCTTTATACTCTTGCAAGATATCCCTCCATTTATACTCTTTTTGAGTTTAAATATATGTCTATTTAAGTGTACTTTATTTATAAGCGCGGTTCAATGTTTATAAAAGTAGGCAAAAACTAGACACCTCACTCCAATAACAACCACTTTTTTATACTTCCAACAGTTTATTCAATCGAAAAACAACACTATATAACATTTATTGTTATATAGTGTTGTTTTAATTATGTTAAATGTTATAATTAGTTACAAATGCACCATGTTTATTCTTATGATGGAGGTTACGTGATTGAATCAAACAAAAAGACAAGAACTCATTAGTGATTTATTAAAAGTTAATGGTGAAGTCAGCTCAAAAGAACTCGCTGATGAATTAAGTGTTTCTATGATGACCATTAATCGAGATTTAAAAGAATTAGCCATCCAAAAAGAGATTCAACTCGTCCATGGTGGCGCAGTCTACCGAGGTGATGATTCCTTTGAAAACCCTATATCTATCAAGGAAGAAGTTAGTGTCCAGGAAAAGAAAAGGATTGCTAACTTTTGTAGAACTTTAGTTAAACCAGGAAGTTCTGTTTTTATTGAAACCGGTACAACCACACTAGCTGTTGCCAGAGAAATTTTCAACATAGAGCATTGTCAATTCTATACCAATTCATTATTAGTTATGAATGCTCTGTCAAAATTTGAAGGCATTCAATTGCATTGTGTCCCAGGAAAATATCGAGACCTTTCGAAAGGTTTCTTAGGACTAGAAACGGCTGAGTTTGTTCAGCAATTTAATTTCGACGTTGCTTTTATTGGAGCTGAAGGTATTAATCTTGAATCAGGCGTTTCTTTGCCAAATGAAGAAGATGCTTTTACAAAAAAAGCGATCTTAAAGCAATCTAAAAAAACGATTCTGGTTGCTGATCATAAAAAATTTGATTTATCTTACTTATATAAAGTTGGGAATATCACTGACTTTGATATGATTGTCACTGATTTACCAAGTGAGGATAAACTCTTCCAGAAATTAAGCAACGTAACTACTATAAAATCTGTTAGAAATGAGGAAAAAAACAATGAAAATTAATTTAACGACTGTGGACTTACCTATTATTCACCGCAATCCAGTATCTGTTGTATTAACGGATGAGACAATGGCTGCTAGAAAAGAACGATTCTTAGAACAACTGCATGTCCACTCTATTGATACAGCTATCATTTACGCTGACCGCGAACACGGTGCTAACTTTGAATACTTCACAGGTTTCATCCCAAGATTTGAAGAAGCCTGTTTAGTGATTCACGCGTCTGGTGAAAGTCATTTATTATTAGGAAATGAAAACGTAAAAATGGCTGCACATTCTAGAATCAAAGCAAATCCAATTCATGTTCCTTTCTTTTCTCTTCCAAATCAACCTATGTCCGGTGAAAAAACACTAGACCACTACTTTAAAGAAAGTAATATTTCTCCTGATGCAAAAATTGGCATTATTGGCTGGAAACTCTTCACTTCAAGTCAGTACAATAATAAAGATTTATTCGATCTTCCATTCTATGTTATGGATAGTTTGCTAAACTATGTTTCCACTAGAGATCAATTACAAAACTTCACATTTTCTTTAACTTCTCCAACAGTTGGGTTACGAACAACCTATAACGCAAACGAGATTGCTCACTACGAATACGGCGCTTCCTTAGCAGGACTGGCAATGTTTAATGCCTTACAAGAAATTTCGGTTGGAAAAGACGAAAAAGAAATTGGGGCTTTACTAGCACAAGATGGACAGCCCAACTCAGTTACAACCATCAGTGCTACAGGACAACGTTTTACAAATGCCATCCTTTATCCTAGAAACAAAACCATTGCTTTAAAAGATAATTACTCTTTAACGGTGGGTTACAAAGGCGGGTTGAGCAGCAGAGCTGGGTTTGTCATCTCTTCTGAAAATCAATTGCCAGAGAATCAAAAAGATTATTTAGATCGCGTTGGGAAACCTTACTTCAAAGCCTATTCGACTTGGTTAGAAACTCTGTCTATCGGCATTTCTGGAGACGAATTTTATGCAAGAATCCAAGAAGTTTTCCCTTCTGAGATTTATGGCTGGACATTGAATCCTGGTCACTACACTTCAGATGAAGAATGGATGTCTTCTCCATTCTTCGAAGGCTCTAAAGCCGTCATTCAAAGCGGACAATTATTACAAATTGATATGATTCCAAGCGTTCCTGGCTATACTGGAGCAAGTTGTGAAGAACCAATAGCAATTGCTGATGAAACATTAAGAAATGACCTAAGCCAACATTATCCTGAAGTTTGGAAACGAATTGAAGAGAGAAGATATTACATTAAAGAGGTTATAGGCATTAACCTTTCAGCGGATATTCTTCCCTTAAGCGATACGGTAGCTTTTTATACGCCATTCTTATTAAATAAAACACTAGCTTATACAAAAGAAGACTAATATTCAAAGACATCTCCAATTGGCTATCTTAAAAGAAACATTTAACTAAACCGTCTTATTGATAAAAAAGGAAAACTCTCTTCACACTATTCCATAATTGATATGTCCATGATAGTAGATAAATATTCATTGTACTTTGACGCTGTTAATGAAAAAGGTCTTGGAATAGGTGGATTAAATTTTGATGGTTTTGCAGTCTATCATGATGAGAAAAAAGATAAAAAGAACCATCAATCCATTACACTAATTAAAACCCACAAAAAGGAATCAAAGCAACTGGAACCATTCTCAGTTGCTTTGATTCCTTTTCTATTATGCCTCTAGTCGCATCACTTTTTTAGTTAACGTTAAAACTACTAATACACCTATAAGAAAGAGGACACCAGAAATAGCTAAAACCACTTCAATTCCACCTACTGTAACTAAATTACTTAATATGCTGCAAAGAACTACTGCCGCAACAATAGCTAAAGGCAGTGAATTTCTCCACCAGCCTATTGCTAGAGCAATCAAACTAATACTAATCACTAAAACGATAGAAACAATTATGACTGGTAACTGATTGACAATCGTTGCAAATGATAACGTATCAGTTACTAAAGAAAAAATAGATTCTGATACAAAGAATAGACTATTGGTTAATAAGACTCCCATAAAAACGCCGAGTCCACAAAACAATTCACAAAAAAGTACCTTTGCCCAGAAGACTTTCTTTCTAGAAACGGGATAACTCAGCGTCAAAGGAATATAATTATCGTTATAAGATTCCATGATGACTTTTCCTAACATGGCTGTATTCATACATGCAAATCCAGTTACATTTATAATGAAAGAAATAACATATAAAAAGGCATAAGTTCCCATTTCTGGATCAGTAGCTAGAATAGTTGGATCAATTTGAGGCACATAGGCTAATAAATCAATTAAAGCTAAAGCGGCCAAAGGAATTAAGATGCTAGTAAGCAGATAAGGAGTTAACGCAATTTTTTTCATTTCCAATCCAATAAGTTTCATTTTAATACTCCCCTTCCATTTTACTGATTAAGAAATCTTCTAATCCATCTTGATGTGTTGCAACAAGATCCACCTTTGATTCATCTAAAACGAGTTCGCCATCAAAAATTACACCAATTCGTGTGGCAACGGATTCCACTTCTGTTAAGATATGGCTCGACATAATAATTGTTTTACCTAACAAAGAAAGCTCTTCAATTAGTTCACGAAATTGTTTGATACCTCTGGGATCAAGACCGTTTAATGGTTCATCTATAATGATTAATTCAGGATCATGAACGAGAGACCTTGCCAGAACAAGTCTTTGGCGCATACCTAATGAATATTCTTTTACCGGACGATCATTATCCACTGCCAACCCTACTACTTTAAGCCACTCAGGAATGCGCTTTTTAGAAGATTCCATATAATCACAGTGAATTTCTAAATTTTCCACGGCGCTTAAATGTTCATAAAAAACTGGCTCGTTAATATTCGACCCTATTTTGACTTTCACTTTTTCTAAATCTTTCTCTTCATTTAAAATTGTGATAGACCCATTTGACGCTTTCGATAGTCCTGTTAGAATTTTAAAGAGTGTTGACTTTCCAGCACCATTTCTTCCTAACAACACATAGATTTCACCTTTTTCAACAGTCAAACTAAAGTCTTTCAAAATTTCTTTTTTTCCGTAATTCTTTTCTAAATGATGAACAGCAACAATACTTGTCATATTTATCTTCCTTTCACTCTCCAGTATAGTTTCTTCAAAAGATAGATACCACCGGTATGTATCTTTGTAAAAAAATAACCTTCTTAATTGTTATTTTTTTTTAAAACAGCAAACAAGGTAAACGCATCTTGAACAATGTCATCAGTCAATAAAGGAACACCTAATCCGTTAAACATTTGTTGAATAAACAAAATTTTTCGGTGTAACTCCTCTTCTGATAAAAGGCTCAGTTGAAATCCAATCCACAAATTAATCGTTAGCATCAGTAGTTCCGTAATTTCTTCTGGATAGTCGGTTTGAATGGATCCATCCGAAACTCCTTCATCAACGATTTTTTTCATTTCTGGAACTAGTTCTTGGAAAACTTGTAAATACTGTTCTCCTAATATTCTAGGACTTCTTAAAGTAACAGCAACAGCATAGCCAATTGATTGCCTTCGATAAGATTGGAAAGAATCCCTTATAACATTTTGCAATTTCTCTAATCCGTTACTCCCTCTAAGTTGTTCGAGAATAGGTTGTTCATCCGCTTCATCCATTATCGTTTCTAAAATAGCAAATTTTGATTTAAAGTGGTGATAAATGACCCCTTTTGTCATATTTCCCAATCCATCAACGATATCTTGAATAGAAGTTCCGTCATAACCCTTTTCTAAAAACAACTTTTCTGCTACATCGAGTATTTTCTTCCTTGTTTCCTCAGGATATTTATTTCTTGCCACCTATAACTCACCTCACATACATACTGTCGGTATGTATGTTTCATACTACCTATCGTCAGTCTGTATGTCAAATCATTTTGCACATTTTTTACTGTTCCTTGTTCTTTAAACTATAAAAAGACTCACAACTGGAAAAAAAAATTGATTTAATCGAAATAACCTTGTAAAAACCCATCAAACGCTATAGTATGGAATTTAAGACACGAAACAGAAAGAGGCAACAACATTATGACTATTATCCAAGCAGAACCAGCTAATATTGAAGAATTAAAAACTAAAGCAAATACAAAAGACAATTGGAAAATCAGACTCGAAGCCGTTACTGAATTAGCAAACTATGACTGTCAAAAATCAAGATATATCTTGACTAAACTTGCATCAAATGACCGCGTTTTCGCAGTAAAAGAAGCTGCTTTCAACGCTGCACAAGCGATGGGTGTCACAAAAAAAGGCTTGCCGTTAGTGATGAAAAGAAAAGATATCGGGTACAGCAGCAAAGACTTTGCTAAAGTGTTTAATCGTGTGAAACGTGATACAAAAATGACAGAATTTGATTTGGCTGTCTTCAAAAACCAGTTCCAAATTGTCAGTCCTGAAATGTATGACGTTATGCAATATGAAGAGCAAGAAAATTTCGATCTATGGATCACCTCTTCTTTTGCAAACTTACGCTAAGCTTTATATGTAAACTAGAGTGTACAACTACTTTGTCTAGATGAAAGAGTAGTTATACACTTTTTTTGTCTAAAAAAGCATTTTAAATGACAGAATTAGTGTGATTATGGGAAGATATACTTAAATACAATTTGAAAAGAAGGGGGCCATTAATCATGAACAATAAAAAAGAGGACTATCATACATTAGCGGCTACCATTATTCAGTTAGTTGGTGGTAAAGAAAACATCACAAACGTCATCCATTGTGTGACGCGTCTTCGCTTTTATTTAAAAGATGATACCAAAGCAAATGAGGAGGAGTTAACTCATTTAAAAGGCGTCTTAGGTGTAGTAAACGCGGGTGGTCAATACCAAATAGTCGTCGGTCCAGCAGTCGAAGATATTCATAAGGAAATTGCTTCCCAACTCTCTCTTTCTGATAATCAGCCACAAGAGACAGAAAATACAACTTCCACTTCTGAAAATCGTACTTATTTTGAAAAACTAAAATATAGTGGAAATCAACTCATTGGAATTATTACCGGTTCAGTAATGCCTATCATCAATTTGCTTGCTGCTTCAGGAATTATAAAGAGTCTTTTAGCTGTATTGACTGCTTCAAATCTAGTATCTGCTACTGGTAATGCCTATTTAATTATTAGTGCAATGGCCGATGCTGTCTTTTACTTTCTACCTATTTTAATCGGTTTTAATGCTGCCAAACGATTAGGTGGAAATCCTCTTTTAACAGCTGTTATCGGTGGTATTATTATTCATCCCACTGTTATTGAAGCTGCTAATAGTGGCTTGAACATCTTATCTATTGGAACTTTTAATTTTCCTTATGTCTCATATACATACTCTATTTTTCCTATGATATTAGCTGCTTGGTTGGTAAACAAATTAGAAATTTGGCTAAAAAGCTGGGTTCCAACCATTATTCAAGCTCTTTTGGTACCTATTCTCATCATTGGAATCGTTGCTTCAATAACTTTCTTGATTACAGGACCTATCATTACCTGGCTCTCATTTGGTCTAGCAAATGGTTTACAAGCCCTACTAAGCCTAAACGCCCCTATTTTTGGAGCCGTGATTAATGGTTTTTACCAAATATTGGTTATTTTTGGCTTACATTGGGGAATTATTCCTATCTATGTCAATGACTTTGCAACTTTAGGGTACAGTTACTTGTCAGCCATGGTAAGTATGACTATCGTTGCACAAGGAGGAGCAGCACTAGCTGTAGCCGTAAAATCTAAAAAACTAGACTTAAAAGAGCTGGGTTATGCAGGTGCTGTTTCCGCTTTTTGTGGCATTACTGAGCCAGCAATTTATGGAATCAACTTACGTTTCCGCAGACCATTTATTTGCGCCAGTATTGCAAGTGCGGTTGGTGGTTTTCTGACAGGTTTATTCCAAGTCAATATGTGGAGCATTATTGGATCCATTATCGGATTGCCTTCTTTCATTGACCCTGCAAATGGAATCACAGCAAACTTTTGGTATGCCGTACTTGTTACTGCTATTACCTTGTTTTTAGCCTTTGCTCTTACTTATATTTGGGGTTACAACGATTCAATGGTTATGCAAGAAAAACGTGCTAAACCAAAAAATCCAGCAAAACAAACTATAGCTTAATTTAAAAAACTTTCAGAATCAGTAGTTTGAGATTCTGAAAGTTTTTTTGTAGCATTTTATTTAACATATTGGTTGTGTCAGTTGGTCTAAAAAGATATTTTCCCATCTATTTTCCATATAAACTATTTTCTCAGAATTGATGAAGTAAGTATAATCCTAAACTTTCATTTAACTAATCCTTACGTGTCAAACTAATTAAACTTCTAATCATTTTCTAATCCTTACACCGCAAAAATTTGTAACCGGTTGCGATTAATGCAATAATGAGATGATATGTCTAGTCATACTATACATACTCAGATGGGAGGTTCCAACTATGCACCACAAAAAATTAAAAACAATTGGTTTTGTCAACAGTCATAAACCTGGTGAAAAACGAATCGCCTTATTGCCTAAAGATATTACACGGATAAATCATAGAGAAGCTTTATTTTTTGAGGAAGGCTATGGAAGTGATTTAAATATCTCTGACACTGAGTACGCTGCTTTGGGTTGTCAAGTTGTGCCTAGAGCCGTTGCCTTAGAGCAAGATATTATCTGTGATCCTAAAATTGGTGACGCTACTTTTATAGACAAACTAAACCCAGGACAAACGTTATTCGGCTGGGTTCATGCTGTGCAAAGCAAAGAAGTGACAGATATATTAGTAGCTAAGGAACTTTCCGCTTACGCTTGGGAAGATATGTATGAAGACAATCGCCATTCTTACTGGCGCAATAATGAGTTGGCTGGGGAAGCTGCTGTTATGCATGCTTACCAATTAAACGGGGTTATGCCTTATGATACAAAAGTTGCTATTTTAGGACGCGGAAATACAGCACGTGGCGCGCAACGAATTTTAATCGGATTAGGTGCAGATGTTAGAGTCTATAATAGCAATCAAGAAACGTTATTCCAGAAAGAAATGACTGAATTTGATGTGATTGTCAATGCAATATTATGGGATACTTCACGTACCGATCACCTAATTTACAAAACAGATTTAAAACGATTTAAACCTGGTACGCTCTTGATTGATGTTAGTTGTGACGAAAATGGGGCAATCGAAACGACTGTTCCTACGACTTTAGAACACCCAACTTATCAAATTAACGACGTTATTCATTACGCAGTTGATCATACGCCTACTATTTTTTACCGCTCTTCTTCAAGTGCTATCTCTAAAGAAACGTTTAAGTATATTGATGACCTAGTTGAAGGACATCCTAACGTTATTTTAGAAGATGCTTTGATCATTGAAAGAGGCTATATTATCGATGAACGTATCAATCAGTTTCAAAATAGAACAACACCTCTTCAATTTGTTGATTCTGATGAAAGAAATCCTGCTTAATTCATTTGCTTGAACCTATTCTATTGCAGGTATTGTTTGGACCATTACTTATGCGCGCTTTGAATCAGCACCAAATATTCATATTTTATCTTTACTTGTTCATTTTTATTCATTCATAGGTCAGGCGTTACTTCATGAACGTGTTCCAATGACTTGCCATAGAGGTTATCACTTTTAATAACTTTATCCATATGGTCTACACTATTTTTTGTGTACCAGTATGTACCATATGGATAAAGATTTTTCATCTTTACCGTCCTCAAAAAGATTTTGCGTACTATATGACTGGATTTCATCACACAATATAGTACGTAAATCGCTCTTATATACCCTATCACTCCCATTCCACCCTTCATATGGTACACAAACCGGCTTTATCTAACACAATCCAACAAAAAGGGATTGCACTTTTTAGGTGTAATCCCTTTTTGTTGAGTTATTTTCTTAAATATTTAGTGTTTCAAAGAACTAAATAGTGCGCATTTTTTCCATGTATTATTTTAAGAACAATTCCTAAATTGATTCCCTACATTAGAAGGTAATCAATAAAAATCTCAATTGATTAAGCTTTCAATATCTTTTCAATTTCGGCTAATTCTGAAGGAGAAAATTCAAGGTTATCTAATGCTTTGACATTGTCCTCAATTTGGCTTACCTTGCTAGCTCCAATCAATACACTTGTAACTTTTCCGTCTCTTAAAATCCACGAAACAGCCATTTCAGCTAAAGTTTGACCTCGGCGTTTTGCGATTTCATTTAAGGCTCTTGATTGTGCAATAGTATCATTTACTTTGGTTTCGTCTAAGAATGGGCTTGTTGTCCGACCAGCTCTTGAATCCTTTGGAATACCGTTTAAGTAACGATCTGTTAACATACCTTGCGCTAAGGGACTAAATGCAATCGTTCCTAATTGGTTTTCTTGTAAGACATCTTGTAGACCATCTTCTATCCAGCGGTTATACATGCTGTAAGAGGGTTGGTGAATAATGAAAGGTGTTTTTAATTCTTTAAATATTTTTGAAATTTCAGCTGTTTGTTCAGCAGTATAATTAGAAATCCCAATATACAATGCTTTACCTTGGCGAACCATTAAGTCCAATGCTTGTGCTGTTTCTTCAAAAGGTGTATCTGGATCTGGACGATGTGAATAAAAGATATCAACATAATCTAACCCCAAGCGCTTCAAACTTTGATCAACACTAGCAGTCAAATATTTTTTAGACCCAAATTCGCCATATGGACCTGGCCACATGTCATAACCGGCCTTGCTTGAAATAATCAATTCATCACGGTAAGGAAGTAAGTCTTTCTTTAAAATACGTCCAAAGTTTTCTTCAGCACTTCCTGCTGGAGGACCGTAATTATTAGCTAAGTCAAAATGAGTAATCCCCAAATCGAATGAACGTTGAACCATTTTACGGCTGTTTTCAAATAAATCCACATCACCGAAATTATGCCACATTCCTAAAGACAATGCTGGCAATTTTAATCCACTGTTCCCCACACGATTGTAAATCATATTGTCATAACGATTTTCTGCTGCTTGATACATTCAACCACTCCAGTTTTTTTCAATCTATTTCTTACGCACTTAATTATAACGCTTTCAAATACAAGAAACAATGAATTGTAAGAGTTTTTAACATAATTCCATTAAGAATCTGGCTATTAATATTAAATAATCTTGGTCATGATCAAATCGATTTGCTCGTCCTCTCCCATGAAGAACGAATGTGAGCTAATCTGGATAAACCCGTTCTTTTTATAAAAGGAAAGAGCACTAAAATTTTTTTCCCAAACACCTAACCAAATCACTTTTTTATTCTTCTGTTTTGCAAATTGTTCAGCATTCTCTATTAAAAATGTTCCATATCCTTTTCTTTTAAGATTACTTAAGATGTAAATCCTTTCGATTTCTACAGCATTTTCAGCGATATCTTCTGTTTGAGCATCACCTATGTTCAATTTTAAGTAACCAACTATTTCTTCGTTATCTAATAAAAAGAAAAAAGTAGAATTATCATTTGTAAGTTCTTGTTTGAGTTGTGTGCTATTGTAGGCTTTTTCTAAATAATTTTCTAGATCTTCCTCAGTGTTTTGATCCTTAAAGGTATCCGTAAATAGTTCTATGCTGATGTTTTGAAGTACTTTTAAATCTTCTAAGGTGCATTCTTTCAATTCCATAGTATCAGCCTCCTTTAGTAATTCCGTTTATTTCCTTTTTTTACAAAATTCCAATCAGTTTCCGTATTTTGTTTTATTTTATTTAAAATCCGAGAAAAATTTTTGATTTCTTCATCCGACAAGCCTTGTAGAGCAATCTTATTAGAATAAAGATTTTCTTTCACAATATATTCCGCTAATTCATCTCCTTTAGGTGTAGTAAACAACCTTTTGATTTTTTTATTCACTGAATCAGCTCTTTTTTCAATCAATCCATTTTGTTCAAGTTTTTGAATAGCTCTCGATACAGTTGTACGATCTACTTTTATCATTTCACTTAAATTATCTGGTATTATTCCTGGGTTCTCTTTAATCCTTACTAAATAGAGGTATTGACCTCTTGTAAGATTGAGATCTTTAAATTCTATATTAGCGATAGAGTCTAAAGCTCTTGCAATCACTCCAATGTCACGAAGAATGTCTATCATTTCGTTCCCTCTTTTCGTCTTTAATAAATCTTATTTTATATTCTTTTTGTTGTAAATGCAACGAAAAATGCATGATAGGCAAATTATTTCATAAAAATACCGATAAGTGGTATGGTGCTTTTTGGAACAAATACTTATTATTGTAGGCAATTTTAGTGAAAATTATTGTTGTAGGAACATCGCATGCTGGTTATGAAGCCATTCAAACATTATTGAAAGAGCAGCCAAATGCTGAATTGCATTTGTATGAACGCGGAGATACCGCATCATTCTTATCTTGTGGAATTCAAAGTTACTTAGAAGGCATTGCGGAGTCTTTAGATAGTTTACATTATGCAACAGAGGATTCGTATATTGAACAACATGTAAATGTTCATATGAATAGTGACGTTGTCGGAATCAACCTAAAAGCTAAAACCATTACTGTTAAAACAACTGACGGAGAAACTGAAGAAAGCTATGATAAATTGATTCTTTCTCCTGGCGCAGCACCTGTCAGAATTCTAATTCCTGGTGCTGATTTAGATAATATCTTCTATGTACGTGACCGTAATTGGGCTGAAAAAGTTAAAACACGTATGGAACAATCAAAAAAAGCTGTTGTTGTCGGTGGAGGTTATATCGGTATTGAAATTGCTGAAGCATTTGCTAAAGTAGGTATTGAGACAACGGTTATTGATTCTTTAGACCGTGTATTGAATACGTACCTAGATAAAGAATTTGTTGATGTATTGAACGAAAATATGAATCAAAATGGATTGACTGTTCGCACAAGCGAAATGGTTAAAGAAGTTGTTGGCGAAAACGGAACCGTTAAAAAAGTTGTTACAGATAAAGGTGAATACGAAGCAGATACTGTGATCATGGCTGTTGGTGTTCGTCCAAATACAAAATGGCTTCAAGGAATCGTTGAATTGAACCCAGACGGAACGATCGTTATTGACGACTACCTAGAAACCTCTGAAAAAGATATTTTTGCAATGGGAGATGCTACAAAAATTCCATTTGCGCCAAATCATGGTACAAAACTAATTGCTTTAGCCTCTAACGCTCGTCGTCAAGGAGTCATTGCGGCTAAAAACATTTTAGAGAAGAAAGTAAAAATGCCTGAAGTATCTGGGACATCTGGTTTAACATTATTCGACTACAAATTAGCTTCTACAGGGGTCAAAGACATCGATCAAGATTCCATTGATGCTGAAGTTGCTAGCACATTCGTTGTTGAAAACATCCGTCCGACTTTTATTGATGACGAAAAAGTCATGATGAAAATCCACTTTGAAAAAGACACTCACCGTATTGTTGGTGCTCAATTGATGTCAACTTATGACGTTACCGCTTCTATCAATGTACTATCGGTTGCTATCTCTTCAGGTTGGACACTAGAGCAATTAGCCTTTGCTGATTTCTTCTTCCAACCAGGATTCAACCGTCCTTGGAACTACCTAAATGTTCTTGCTCAAAAAGCTTTAGACGGCAATTTTGATAATAAAAAACTATAATATTTTTTTCTTGAAAATTAAAATACTCCTTACATGTAACTTAGAAATAGTTCTTATTTCTAGTATTTACCATGTAAGGAGTATTTTTTGTCTGTAATAATAAATCAGGATTTATTTCATTTCTCCTTGGATCGTTCAAATATTTCACTCTCAGCTTTTAAACGTATAAGTTGCAACGTTTTTGAATCTATATCAAGAGCATAAACTTTTTTAGAGAAAGCATTTAGTACCATTCTCTTCGTTTACTAGTAGCCTGTTTAAAGATCTTTTTCAACTCATCTTCATCATTATCTGCTAGCGTACGTTTCATAGTATTCAACTCAACCTCAAATTGGTTAATCGATTTTAACAAAGCTGTTCGGTTATTTAAAAATAATTCACTCCATAGTTCCCCATTGATATCTGCTATCCTAGTCAGTTCTTGAAAACTATTACCAGCAAACGTCAGTGTTTCTTCGGAAGCTTGCTGGCTATTTACAACTGCTACAGACAAAACGTGCATCAATTGACTAACATACGCAATTTGTTCATCATGTTTTTCAGGAGAAACGCGCGTTAGTTGGTTAAAACCAACCTCTCTATAGAGCTTTTCAATAAGCTGTAAAGAGGCTTCTTTGTTAGTCGCAATAGGAGTAATCAAAGCATTGGCTCCTATAAATCGCGTGTGATCCGCCCCAATAATCCCTTGTTTCTCACTGCCACGCATAGGATGTGCAAATACAAAATCGACTGTTGAAGGAAGAACGGTAGCAATTTCTTCTATAATAGTGGTTTTAACACCTGTTACATCCGTTAGAACAGCCCCTTCTTTTAACCTATTTTTGTGTTGCTCAACAAAAGAGGCAATTTGATTCGGATAAAGAGAAATCATAACAACATCCATATCCTGCAAGATATCATTAGCTTCAACGAATCCTTTTTTGATGATCCCTTGATTTACAGCTGTTTTTAACGTGGATTCGTTGACGTCTATCCCATAAACATTGGTATATCCAGCTGCTTGAAGACCTTTAGCAAACGAACCTCCAATGACTCCTAAACCGACAATCGCAATGTTCATTAGTTCTCTCCTTTATTTTTGACTTCTTTCAAGGCTTGGATAGCCAACAAATAACCTGTTGCTCCAAATCCTGAAATTTGTCCAATACAAGCAGGTGCTACTACAGAATCTTTTCGGAAAGATTCTCGGGCATGAATAGCACTTAAATGCACTTCTACAGTTGGCACATCTACTGATTTCACCGCATCGTGAATCGCGTAGCTGTAATGGGTATACGCTGCAGGATTGAGTACGATTCCATCTACCTTATCCATATGAGCTTGTTGAATTCGGTCAATCAACTCTCCTTCAGAATTGCTTTGAAAAAAAGTGCACTCTACTTTTTGTTGTTCAGCGTATTTTTGAATTTTACTTTCTATCTCTTCCAGCGTTTCTGTTCCATAAATTTCAGGTTCACGAGTCCCTAAAAAATTTAAATTTGGACCATTAATAATAACGATTCTCATACTATCTTCTCCTTTTATGTGTAATAGCTTCTGGTAGACGATGCGTTATTTCATTCAATACATTTTCCAAATTGGATTGATTATCCACGCAAAAATCGGCTGCTGTTTGATATAAATCAAACCGTTCTTCGTATAATTGGTATAGCACGTTTTTACCGTCTTTTAATAAAGGCCGATGCCCAATTTCGATATCTTTGATAATGTGTTCAACAGGTCGATCAACAAAAACAATCCAGCCTGTTTTTCTTAATGCTTCAATATTTTCTGGGTTGAGAACGACTCCTCCACCACACGAAATGACTGTATAACTTTCCGTCACTGCCAATTCTTTACAAGCTTGGGTCTCAATTGCTCTAAAGTGAGCTTCACTTACTTCAAATAATTCCGAAACGGTCTTTTTAGTTGTTTGTTCAATAAAATGATCGATATCTTTAAACGGCATGTCTAGTTGCTGACTAAGTTTTTCTCCAATAGTACTTTTCCCACTACCTGTCATACCAATCAACACAATATTTGTCTTCATAAACTTTCACCATTTTTTGTTTTCCATTCAGAGATCAACTCTTCCGTAACTTGTTCATCAATCGAACACTTTTCCCAGATTTCTACTGCACGAATAGCTTGACCCACTAACATATCTAACCCATTAGCCGTTTGTTTGTTATTTTCACGTCCTAATTGTAAAAAAGCAGTTTCACTAGGGTTATAAATCAAGTCAATCAAATGATCAAACTGCTGAATGGTAGTCTCACTTAATGGAGACTTAGTGATATTAGGGTACATACCAACAGGCGAAGTATTAATTAAAAAATCTCCCATTAAAGATTGGGCTTCTTTATAATTGGTATACCTTTTATTTTTGGTGTTTTCAAACTGTTCTGGCCTCCGAGACACAATATAAATCATTTGAATACCGTGATCCATTAAATACGCTTCAACTGTTTTGGATGCTCCTCCTGATCCTAAAATAACGGCTATCTTTCCGTTTACATCCCAGTTTCTACGGCTCAAAATCAAACCAAAACCACTATAATCCGTGTTATGACCGATTAACTTCCCATTTACATTTTCAATTGTGTTTACTGCTCCCAATTTTTTTGCAAATGGACCGATTTCGTCTAAATAAGGGATAACAGCTTCTTTATAAGGAATCGTAACGTTTACCCCTTTAATCGATAACGTCCGAACGCCATCCATAGCTTGTTTCAACTGTGTTGGCGGAAATGCAAAGAGCTTATAAGCAGCGTCTAATCCTATTTTTTCATAAATCAACTTATGGAGGCTTGGAGAATGGCTATGTACAAGTGATTCTCCGAATAATCCGTAAAATTTCATGTGGCACCTCTTTTCATCATTCGATAATGTGTTGAAGTATAAACAAAAGAAATAGAAAGTTCAATTAAAAATTTAACGAACAATTATTTAAAATGACTCTAATTCGTTTGGCATCAACTGTTTGAGGTGCTTTTTTAATTGTTTACTAGATTTGTTTTTTTATTTAGTGTTGACAATATTTTTTTTACTTGCTAGTATTGGTCTCACAGTTGGAACACAGCTGATAATGATCAATTGAGGAGAGACCACCATGAACTTACAAGCACAACTTAAAACTGCAATGGACTCACAATTGAATAATTATTATTTTAGCTTCTTTATGAGAAAATCTATAGAGGCTAAAGCTTTTTAAGCTGCTAACAACAGTTGCCCTATAGATTTTGAAAGAAATCGAAGGGGCAACGAACTAATCTGATTTTATAGATACTATTAGTGAACTTACCTAACGCTACATTCGATAATCTTTCAAAAGACTATCGGGTGTGGCGTTTTTTCGTTTTTCAATAATTTTAGTGGAGGAAAAAGAGATGATCATTCATACGCTAGGACCAAGCAGCACGGATAGTTATGCAGTCGCCGAATCTTTGCTCCAGTCAAAAGACGATGGTATTGTAGCCTATCCATCTTTTGACAATCTACTACACAACATTCAGCAACTAAGTGAACAATACGTATTGTTCCCTGTAGCTTTTAAAAGCGCCCGAAAAGAGTATGGGTGGAAAGAATTTAATTATGATTATTGGGATAAAGTTGAGTTGGTAGATGTCTTTCAACGAAGAACCAAGCCGATGGTTTTAGTCAAAAATAACTATTATTCTGAAAACCGAGCAATGATTCATCCAGCAACCACTATTTTCTTGAAAAAATATTTAATCCAAAAAAACGAAGACACGGTCATTGAATTTTCAGACAGTAAATTCAAAGCTTGGTCAGGCTTTTGTAAGAAAAATCTGAAATACACGATTATTAGTGAGGATGTGTTTGAAAAAGAAAAAAATCCAGGTTATACGATTGAAGAACGATATGAGCCAGTAATGGTGTGGTGTTTGTACAAAATAAACTAAACAATGCAGAGGAGAATAATTATGATAATCGTTTTAAAACAAGGAATTAAAGCCAGTGAGGTTAAAGAATTAGCTACTAAATTAGAAACACAAGGAGTAGCTGTGAGCCATTTCACCGATATCAAGCGCGATTTCCTAGGTTTGATTGGTGATACTAGTGGGATCGATACTCACCAATTGCGTGTTTTTCCAGAAGTTGAGCAAGTTATTCGAGTAGAAGACCCTTACAAAAGAGCAAACAGAAAATTTCATCCTGAGAATTCTATCATCAAAATTGGTGACGAAACAATTGGCGGCACTAAATTGGGAATCATCGCGGGGCCGTGTTCTGTAGAAAGTGAAGAACAAATTGTGACGATTGCAAAACAACTGAAACAAGCTGGCGCAAACTTCTTACGTGGAGGAGCATTCAAACCAAGAACTTCTCCATACAGTTTCCAAGGACTTGAATTAGAGGGATTAAAAATGCTTCAAGTTGCTAAAGCAGAAACAGGAATGCCTATTGTGACTGAATTGATGTCAACAAAATGGGTCGATCAATTTGTTGATTCCGTAGATATCATTCAAATTGGTGCACGCAATATGCAAAACTTTGATTTACTTAAAGAAGTTGGACGAACGAATACTCCAGTCCTTTTAAAACGTGGCTTATCTGCAACCTATAAAGAATGGTTGATGTCCGCTGAGTACATTATGGCCGGAGGAAATGAAAATGTTATTTTATGCGAACGCGGTATTCGGACATTTGAAACAGAAACCCGCAATACACTAGATATCCAAGCGGTTCCAGTCATCAAAGAACTCTCACATTTACCAATCATTATTGATCCAAGTCATGCTGGTGGAATGTCTTACTTGGTTGAAGCAGGTGCTAAATCAGGTATCGTTGCTGGAGCAGATGGCTTAATGATTGAAGTTCACAATGACCCTGCTAATGCTTGGAGTGATGGCGAGCAATGTTTGACACCAGATGAATTTGCTAGATTGATGGAGAAAGCTCGTAAGCTAGCGGATTTCGAAGGTCGTTCGATTAACGAAGCTGCTACTATTCTAACAAGATAAACTGAGGAGGATAAAATCCATGCCTGTCTTAACCGTTAAATTTCCATCACAAGAAGTGCGTTATGAATTAAAGATTGAAAAAGGATTGCTTAATCATGTCAGTCATGAAGTCAAAAATGTCTTTACTGGAGCTAAAATTGCCATTGTCACCGATGAAACCGTCTATGCTCTTTACGCTAAGTCGATTATAAAAGATTTGGAAGCAGCGGATTATAAAGTACAATGCATCGTTTTGCCTCCTGGAGAACAGACTAAGACATTCGACTCGCTGCCTCATATTTACAGTGCATTAGCGGATTTTGGCTTAACACGGAGCGATTTAATCATTGCTCTAGGTGGTGGCGTGATAGGGGATATCACTGGTTTTGCCGCTTCTTCTTACTTGAGAGGTATCTCTTTTGTCCAAATCCCTACCACCTTACTCGCGCAAGTGGATAGTAGCGTTGGCGGAAAAGTGGGTGTCGATTTACCTGAGGGAAAAAACTTAGTCGGTGCTTTTTATCACCCCCTACTCGTCTTGATTGATCCATTGGTTCTAGAGACTTTGACGGATTCTGCTTTTGCTGATGGAATGGCAGAAGTGATCAAATACGGCTGTATAAAAGATCTTAATTTATTTCATCGTCTAACGGAACTATCTTCTCGAAAAGAAGTCATGCAACACATCGATTGGATCATCGAAACCTGTTGCACAATCAAACAAGTGATTGTGCAGACAGATGAAAAAGATTTGGGCGAACGAATGATTTTGAACTTTGGACATACGTTGGGTCACGCCATTGAAGCCTATTACCAGTATGAAAAATATACCCATGGTCAAGGTGTAGCCATTGGCATGGTTGCTATCTCAAGAATCGCAGAATCCAAGCAAATGACTACTGATGGGACTACTGATCAATTGATTACTCTTTTACAACAACATCGTTTACCTATTGCACTAGAGGATCTTGAAGATTACCCTAAATTATTGCCTTATATCAAAAAAGACAAAAAAAATAGTGGAGGCAGTTTGTCAGTGATTGTTTTAGTTGACGTCGGACGCGCTACCTTGCATCAAACGACTCTATCCTTTTTCGATTCTTTAGACACTGGAGGAACAGCATGACTAATCTAACCCTTACTCCTAATGCGTTAAATGGAACTGTTACTGTCCCGCCATCTAAAAGTATGGCGCATCGTGCAGTGATTTGCGCCAGTTTAGCAGCAGGTCGCAGTACGATCAAGAATATTCAACTATCAGATGATATCCTCGCAACTATCGAAGGTATGCGTTCGTTTGGAGCGATTATTTTTTATGATGATCAGACATTGACAATCGATGGTATCCGTAATGGAACTGCTAAGGAAAGCCGCACAATCAATTGCAATGAGTCCGGGTCTACCTTGCGTTTTCTAATCCCTTTAGCGACATTGTTTACAGGAGAAACGCACTTTATCGGTCAAGGACATTTAGGCAAACGCCCACTTGAACCTTATCAAGAATTATTCGACGCTCAGTCACTCCATTATCATCAAGCCACAACTGAAAACCTACAGTTGAGTGTCGCAGGTTCTTTGACACCAGGTATCTATGAAATGCGTGGCGATATCAGTTCCCAGTTTATCACCGGTATGTTACTAACTTTGCCTTTACTTGCCGGAGACTCTGTCTTACAAATTACGACTCATTTAGAATCGAAAGGCTACATTGATTTGACCCTTTCTGTCTTACAATCCTTTGGTATTCTAATTGAACAAGAGGAGGATGGACAAGTATTTCGAATCAAAGGACAACAAGCTTATAGCCCCCGCGATTACACAGTCGAAGGCGATTACTCGCAAGCAGCCTTCTGGTTGAGTGCAAATGCACTAGGGAATAAGCTTTTGGTAAGCGGTCTAGATTCAGATTCTCTACAAGGTGATCAAGCTATCGTCTCTATTTTAGATACATTGAGTGATGGTTCCAATGATAGCGAACGCGTCATAGATGGAGCTCAAGTTCCCGATATTATTCCAGTGGTAGCTTTAGTTGCTGCATTAAGCAAAGGAAAAACAAAAATTATCAATCTGGAACGTCTACGGATTAAAGAAAGCGATCGTTTAGTGGCCACACAAAAAGAATTGACTGCTTTAGGAGCACAGATTGAGATTGTAGAAGATTCGCTTTTAATCGAAGGAGTCTCTAGACTATCCGGCGGCCAACAAGTTTGGAGCCACAAAGATCATCGCATGGCTATGATGTTGGCTATCGCTTCAACGGTGAGTGAAGAACCAATACACATCAAAGACACAGATTGTGTCAAAAAGTCTTATCCCAACTTTTGGGAAACATTCCAACAACTAGGAGGAAAAGTAAATGAGTGGAATATGGGGTAAAAATTTACAACTCTCACTATTTGGAGAGTCACATGGTGTGGCGATTGGCGTTACGATCAATGGTCTACCTCCAGGATTGGAACTCGATATGGAACGAGTAACATTTGAAATGGCCCGCAGAGCGCCAGGAAAAAATGAATTGACGACACCAAGAAAAGAAAAAGATCATCCAGAGATTTTAAGCGGCTTTTTAGATGGGAAAACAACCGGAGCACCTCTTACAGCAATCATTTGGAACACAAATACACGCTCAAAAGACTACAGTGTGTTGAAAGATGTTATGCGTCCAGGACAAGCTGATTACCCCGGACGCGTGCGTTACAATGGCCATAATGACCATCGCGGCAGCGGCCACTTCTCCGGAAGAATAACTGCTCCGCTAGTGTTTACAGGTGCTATTTGTCAGCAATGGCTGAAACAAAAAGGTGTAACAGTAGGCTCTCATATTCAGTCGATTGGAACAATCGAAGACGAAACTTTTGAGGATCAGGAAACAGTCACGTTAGAGCAAATCGAACAGTTCAAAGAAGAACAGCTTCCTTTGTTTAATACTGAAAAAAAGGCAGAAATGACCGACTTGATTTTGGAAGCAAAAGAAGATGGCGACTCTGTTGGTGGTGTCGTTGAAACCTTTGTCTTAGGATTAGATGCCGGGTATGGAAATCCATTTTTTGACTCAGTTGAATCTCAACTGGCTCACCTCGTATTTGCCGTTCCGGCCATTAAAGGTATTGAATTCGGAACAGGATTCGACATTACCAAAATGCGCGGTTCGCAAGCAAACGATGAATATTACTACAATGAACAAGGGCGCATTAAAACACGCTCCAACAATAATGGTGGAATCATTGGCGGGATTACTTATGGCATGCCAATCGTTTTTAGAGCTGCTGTTAAACCACCTGCTTCAATTAAAAAGAAGCAACAGACGATCAATATCCAAGAAGGTATTGAGACTGAATTAGAAGTCGAAGGACGTCACGATCCTTGTATTGTTCCACGAGTTCTGCCGGTACTAGAGGCCGTTACCGCTATCGGTTTAATGGATCTGATGCTTGGAGGACAATCGAATGAATGAATTGGAACACTACCGCAAAGAGATTGATGAAATTGATCAAGAGTTGACACGTCTATTTGAATTGCGTTTGAATACGGTTCTAAAAGTTGGCGATTATAAAAAACAACATGGTTTACCGGTATTGGATGCCACTCGCGAAAAAGCTGTTATTGAGCGAAATATCGGCCGCTTAACAGATCCACAGTTCGAACCACAAGTTACCCAATTCTTCCAATCGATGATGGACATTACGAAAGAAACTCAAACGACTCTCTTAAAATCAGAATCGTGATTTATCCGTTTATTGCACAAAAACAGGTTATTCATGAACAGTTGTGTTCATTGAATAACCTGTTTTTTATAGTTGGTGTTGGGCATTCCCCTTACCAAAAATAACTCAATCCATTAAATTTATTTCTTCTAAATTCTCATATAGCTGTGGATACTCATGACACTTCGGATTTCTAGGTGAACATATTTCTCTGCCAAATGAAATCATTGATTGATGCGCTCTTCCCCAATATTTGGCTGGGATAATTTCTGTTATACGTTCTTCAATTTGTTTGGGTGTAGCATTTTCTGCTACTATTTTATGATGTTTGCATACACGTGCAACATGCGTGTCCACTGCAAAGGCCTCTTGGTTAAAAGCCACATTCAATAAAATATTAGCAGATTTCGGTCCGATTCCACTTAAGGATTGCAATTCTTTACGTGTATTTGGAACTTCACCATCAAATTGTTCCAGTAATTGATTGCTACTTTTATAAATGTACTTTGCTTTATTCCGATAAAGCCCTACAGTTTTTATGTACGATTCAATTTCTTCAGGCGAGGACTCACTTACCGCTTGAGGATTTGGGTAACGTTCGAATAATCGGTCTTTTACTTTCGCAACGGATTCATCAGTCGCTTGAGCACTCAATATAACGACCATCAACAATTGAAAAGGATTTTGGTAATGCATCGTCGGGACAGCATCGGGGTAGAGTTTCATAATTTCATAGACCACGTGTTGAGCAGCTTCTTTTGTTAGCATAGACATTTTTTTCCTTCTTTCAATTTCCTCTAAATGTACCCTGGCTTCAGTCGTACCATTTTTGATCTGACTGGTATAATTTTAGTATATCGCATAACGACCAAAAAAATCCCAGAAATCAGTCTTTTTCTTTCTGGGATTAACTATTTTTCTAATTATGCGTGATAAGCTTGATCTGCTTCAGATAGCATATTGTATACCCCAGCATAGGTTCCACACACATCTCCAGGAATAGTATAGTTGGATGTAGCTTTACGTAACTGGGTAAATTCTTCCTCTAAATGCGGTTTACCAGTGCTTCCTGCTTCTTTTGTCTTTTCCTTCATTGTATTAAATATATTTCGTACTTCAAACGCTTCAGGATGATTCTTCCCGTGTGCACGCGTAATTGCTAGTGTAAACATATCCAATTTTTCAAAATTCCGCTCTGCCACTTCATTGAATGTTGCCATTAGTGAATTCCTTCTTTCTTGTGTAGGTTATTTTGCTTTATAACAGCAGTATAATCCATCTGTCACAATAGAAAATTGACCCACGTCAAGTTTGAAATCTTCACAAGTTAAAAAAGTAACGCCCTCACACAGATTGCTAGATTATTAAAGTAAAATTGACGCAATCAAATCATCAAATTTTCTGATATCAATATCTTTTCCTAAGCCAATTTTGATATTGCCTGCTCTTGTCCATAATTCAACTTCCGCATTGATATCAAAAGTTCCTGCATTTTCAGTGGACCACATGTTTATTGAACTATAAGGTAAAGAATAAATCTCGATTTTCTTTCCACGTAATCCTTGGGCATCGCGAACAATTAGTCGTTTGTTCGTAAATATCGCTACATCTCTAATTGTTTTAAACGCTTCTACTGCTTCTTCTCCTGGAACCAACCGATCATTGATATCACTTGGAATCGCACATTTTTCAGAAAACGTCCAATTTATGTATTTTTCTAGTTCAGCCATTTTTCATTCTCCTTCTCAATCTTCATTAGATAAAGTTGAAAAAACTAATTTGCTCATAAATTCTCAACTACAAATTGATTATACCTGTTATTTAATCTATAAATCTAGCTCTTTTTGTATTTAATTCAACTCTGAAAGCGAAAAAAGCTAATCCTATACAACATAGAATCAGCTTTTTTTGGGTATCTATTAAAAATAGTTGGCTGTAAACTTAACGATTTGACTGTTCATCGTTGCATGTAAGAAACGATCAGTCTTCTACAAGTTTAAACTGTCTTTATCTACTTTTCATTAACAGACTGATAGCTTGTTGGATATCTTCTTCTCCAGTACCGCCCTCTTTAATATTCGCTTGTACACACTCTACTAAATTTTCAGCCACAATCAAGCTAATAGCCCGATCAAGACTGGAACGAACAGCTGATAATTGTGTCACGATATCCACACATTCTTTCCCCTCTTCAATCATCTTTAATACGCCATGCAATTGTCCATCAGAACGTTTCAACCGGTTCACAATTTTCACATTATATTCCATTAGACTGTATCCCCTCTCCAAGCAGATATGCCGCCCATAACGTTGGTTACTTTGTACCCTTCTTTTGCTAACTGTTGACAAGCCATTGCAGAACGAGCTCCTGAGTGGCACATTACATAGTATTCTTGTTCTTTGTTTAACTGTTCTTTTTCATTTGACAAATCGCTTAAAGGTACATGAATAGCGCCTTCTATATGTTTAGATTCCCATTCATCGCTTTCACGAACATCGACTAATGAAATCGTTTCTCTTCTCCATTTTTGTTCAAATTCTGGCATTGATATTGAATTATACATTATTTTTCCACCTTTTCTGGTCTAACTGTTGAATAAAGAGCAAATGCTCCATCCAAATTTTTAGCCTTATATTCATTTTGTTTTAAAATACGTTCAGCAATGTAGCTGCGCAACCCACTGTGACAACTTACAATGATGGGTTTGTCTTTAGGTACTTCTGATAATCGTTCACGTAACTGATCTAAAGGAATATTTAGTGCTCCTTTTAAGCGGCCATTTTTTTCAAGTTCTCCTTCATTACGTACATCTAACAATAGATAACCTTCTTTTTGCTTTGATTCTAATTCATGCCATTGAATCGATTCGCTTACTCCTTCAATCAGATTTAAAGCAGCGTAACCAGCCATGTTCACCGGATCTTTTGCTGATCCAAATGGTGGAGCGTAGGTAAACTCTAGCTCTGGCAAATCATGTATCGTCATGCCTGCTTTAATGGCCGTTGCAATGATGTCGATGCGTTTATCTACTCCATCTTCACCTATCGCTTGTGCACCATAAATTTTTCCGTTTTCAGGATTAAATAATACTTTTAGCAAAATAGTACCAGCATTTGGATAATAACCGGCATGACTTTTCCCTTGGATATGAACGATTTCAAATTTTTCATTTGCCATTTTCAATTGTCTTTCGTTTAAACCAGTTGAAGCGGCCACTTGATTGAATACACGGACAATTGCCGTACCAATACTCCCTTTATTTTTTCGCGGCAATCCACTGATCACATCAGCAACTTGTCTGCCTTGACGATTTGCTGGAGAAGCTAAAGCAATCATCGTGTCTTCCCCATTAATTTGTTGTTTTACTACAATCGCATCTCCGACAGCATAGATATCTTTTTGGCTTGTTTCATAGTATTCGTTTACCATTATCCCACCACGTACACCTGTTTCAATACCTGCAGTTAGAGCCAATGTCGTTTCAGGTTTGACCCCTACTGACATTAATGTTAAATCACTTTCTAAGCGTTCGCCATTTTCAAGAACAACCACTTTTCCTTCTTCTTCAAACGACTCAGCAGCCAATCCGGTATACAATTTGACCCCATTAGCTTTTAATTCTTTAGTGATATAAGCAGCCATTTCTTCATCTAAAGGTGGCAAAACGTGTGGTGCTTTTTCAATAATTGTAACATCTAATCCGCGATGAACTAAACTTTCAGCCATTTCTAAACCGATAAATCCAGCTCCGATCACTACCGCTTTTTTAGGCTGATATAATTCCATGAAATCCGTGATTGCATCAACATCCGGAACCGAACGCAATGTAAAGATATTCTTTGCTTCTTCTAGTCCTTTAGCTGGTGGGATAAACGCTTTAGCTCCAGGAGAAAGGATCAATTTATCATAAGATAGTGTGTACTCTTCTTCTGCCGTACGCACGATTACTTCTTTTAGAGAAGCATCTATCGATACTGCCTCACTATAAGGACGTACATCTAGTTCAAAACGCGCTTGTAAAGCTTCCGGTGTTTGTACCAACAAGCTGCTGCGTTCTTCAATTTCACCAGCCACATAATATGGAAGGCCACAATTGGCAAATGAAACATAAGGTCCTTTTTCTAATATAATGATTTCTGCTGTTTCATTCAACCGTCTCAAGCGAGTAGCTGCTGACATTCCACCAGCTACGCCTCCTACAATAACAATTTTCATTACAGTTTTCCTCCCTTTGTAACTCCAGCCCAAGATGACATGCCGCCACGGACATTTACCACATCATAGCCTTGTTTCATTAACAATTTTGAAGCTTTTTTGCTACGCATACCAGATTGACAGATTACATACGTTTTACCTTTTGGGATATAATTAGCGATTTTACCTAATGGGACATTTTTAGCTCCAGGTATATGACCTCCTTGAAACTCATGAGCTTCACGTACATCAATAATTTGAGGTTTCTCCACTAACTTTTTCTCCAATTCATTGGTTGAAATAGATGATACTGTTTTAAAAAACATCTTTATTCCTCCTATTTTTTAATTTATTTTCTATTTTCATTGCTAAATACTCTTTCTAACAAAATACCCCACACCGTATTTATATATATAATACTCCGAGGGGTATAAAATGTAAAGCTTATTTGTTTAAAACAGACTAAAAAAATACTAGCCACATTTAAGACACTAATACTTGTTTTCCAAATGATAATTTGCTATAGTTAGATTGTAATTAATACAATTAAACAACTATTATGAAATGGAGTGATTAGGATAATGAGTATTGATTTTAAAGATCATGGCAAAAAACCATATGTTGTAAATATTGAAGATGCCACAGTGCAAAATGATAACTACCGTACAACGATATGGACAGGCGCTAAACTACAAGTAACCGTCATGACTATTCAACCAAACGATGATATTGGCTTAGAAGTGCATCATGGAATTGATCAATTTATTCGCATCGAAGAAGGCCAAGGGCTATGCCAAATGGGACCTTCTGAAGATAACTTAAATTTTGAACAAGCTGTTTCTGAAGATGACGCCGTATTGGTTCCAGCAGATATGTGGCACAATATTAAAAATATTGGTGACAAACCACTAAAATTATATACCATTTATGCTGGTCCTGATCATGTTGAAGGTACTATTCACCCAACTCATGAAGACGCAGAAAACGATCCTAATGAACACTAAAAAAAGCCTCGCTTTATAAAAAAGACTGTTTTGAGTCCAAACATTTGAGCAACAGCTCTAAATATTGGACTCTCATTTTTTGTAATTTATTAAATATAAACTAAGGAGGAGAATATATGGAGACACCACTATTAAACACAACCCAACTAGGCTACGAATTAGATGGAAAAGCCATTTTAAAAGGAATAACGCTATCTGTTGAAGAGGGAGAATTCTTAACGATTACAGGACCATCAGGAAGTGGAAAAAGTACCTTATTAAAAATTATTGCTTCACTCTTGTCTCCAACTGAAGGAACCGTTTCTTATCAAAGTAAACTAGTTGATGACTATGAACCTACTGATTACCGAAAAGAAGTCTCCTATTGTTTCCAGACGGCTACACTTTTTGGAGAAACTGTAAAAGACAATCTCATGTTCCCATTTGTTATCAGAGATCAGCCTTTTAATGAAAAAAAAGCCTTAGATGCTTTAAAAAAAGTTGGCCTAGGAGCAGAGTATTTAACTAAATCAGTCAACGCATTATCTGGCGGGGAAAAACAAAGGGTAGCATTGATTCGTAATGTTTTATTTATGCCTAAAGTCCTCTTACTAGATGAAGTAACCAGCGCATTAGATCATGAAAACCAAGAAATTATTCGTGATTTAATCCGTAATCTGAATCAAGAACAAGGCGTTACAATTTTATGGGTCACCCATAATGCAGTCGAGATTCAAGCTTCAAATCGTATTATTCACTTAGTTAATGGCGAAATGGAGGAACCAAAATGAACTTAGCTATTAATAATTCATCTTTACTATTTGCAACTGCCTTAGTTGGTATAGCACTTATTGTGGTTTATAAAGAAAAATTAGGATTGGGTAAAGATATTTTAATTGGTGTTGTGCGAGCCGTTATCCAATTATTTGCTGTTGGTTATTTATTAGGCTATGTCTTTAAACTAAATAATCTTATTGTGACATTAGCACTTGTTTTAGTTATTATTTTTAATGCCTCTTTTAATGCGGGGAAGAAAAGCAATGGTATATCAAATGCATTTAAAATATCTTTTATTGCCATCTTAACAGCTACTAGTTTAACCTTGATTGTCTTACTTTTATCAGGAGCTATTTTATTCATCCCTTCTCAGGTTATTCCAATATCAGGAATGATTGCTAGTAATTCAATGATTGCGATTGGAATTTGTTACCGCAATTTGAACTCAAAATTTAAAGACCAACGTCAACAAGTATTAGAAAAACTGGCATTAGGAGCAAATTTAAAACAAGCTTCTATCTCCATAGTACGTGATAGTATTCGTGCAGGAATGCTCCCAACAATCGAATCTGCAAAGACCATTGGAATTGTTAGTCTGCCCGGTATGATGTCTGGACTGATGTTTGCTGGTGTAAACCCTACGCATGCGATAAAGTACCAAATTATGGTTACCTTTATGCTGCTATCCACTACAAGTATTGCATCTGTGATTGCTAGTTACTTGGCTTATAAAGAATTTTATACAGCAAGGAAACAACTAAAAGATTAAACCAATAAAAGTGTGTGAGCCTATCGGAAATTCCAATAGGCTCACACACTTTTATATTTTTTATTAACGTAACAAACGCAATCCATTTAAAATAACTAAAATTGTCGATCCTTCATGGAAGACAACTCCTACCGGCAAATCTAAATAACCTAAAAGATTTAAAATCATCAATATGATGATCACACTGACAGAGAAGAAAATATTTTGTTTAATAATTCGGTTCAATCGTTTGCTCAGGTGATAACTATAAAGCAATTTAGCTAAATCATTTTTTACAATCACCACATCAGCTGACTCTATCGCCACCGATGATCCACTACCCATAGCAATGCCGATATCCGCATTCGCTAATGCGGGTGCATCATTGATTCCATCTCCAACCATGCCTACCACCTTTTTATTTCGCTGACTTTTTAGGATATGTTTAATCTTATCTTCTGGAAGACAATTGGCTACATAATCATTTACTTTGACTTCCTTAGCAACTTTCGAAGCAACCCTTTCATTGTCTCCAGTCAAAAGTACAACTTGAATACCCTCTTTTTGAAAACCAGCTACTGCTTCGATTGCTTCATACCGAATTTCATCAGAAAGAGAAATGTACCCAACAATTTCATTGCTTTTCGCCACAAAAATAGTTGTATTTTCTTCAACTACTTTATCAAGATAATAATTTTTATCAGGATACCCAATAAACGTACTTGGTTTACCTATTTCAATTGCTCCTTTTCTAACACCTTGTCCAGCTATTTCCTCCACAGGTTCTGAAGTATCAATGCCTTTAAAGTTTCTGTTTTCAAAAGCTGCCACAATAGCATTAGCTATTGGATGGTTAGATTGTTGTTCCATATAAACCACTTCATTCAAAATATCTTCTGGAACTTCATAATTTAATACTCTGAAATCACCAAATGTCAGTGTCCCTGTTTTATCGCTATATAAAATATCCATCGTATTCAAAGACTCCATTGCTGCTCCGCCTTTAACTAACACCCCATTTTTTGCTCCATTACTGATAGCACTTAGTGTTGCTGGTGTAGCAGAAGCGACCAAAGCACATGGACTAGCAACGGTCAATAAAACCATCCCTCTATAAAAAGCTTCCTCAAAGCTATACCCGTTAAAATAATAAAGACTCGCAATGAACAATGGAACCATAATTAAAACAACTAGTACGTATTTCGTTTCAAACCGATCAATAATTTTCGAAATTTTCGAAGGGCTTTTCTGTGCTTCTTCTACCATTCGTATAATATTTGAGAAGACGGTTTGGTCACTCGTTTTATTCACTTCAAGATGAAAGGCATTTCCTTCATTGAAAGTCCCAGAAAATACTTCGGCTCCCTTTTCTTTTTCAACAGGCATTGATTCCCCAGTAAGGCTGGATTCATTGATTTGTGTTTTTCGGTCGGAATACCCATCAATAGGTATCTGTGCTCCTTTTGAAACGACTACAACGTCACCAACTTTTAACAATTCAGTAGGTACTTCACTCACTTCATCATTATCTTTTAGCAGTTGCGCTGTAGAAGGCACATGAGATAGCAACTCAGAAATAGCACTTTTTGATTTATTGGTTGCATAGGATTCTAGAGCTTCTGAACCAGCAAAAATGAACAGTAATACAGCTCCTTCTGATTCATAATGAATCAAACATGCACCTAATGCTGCTAAAACCATTAGCAAATCAACATTGGGAGCTTTAGAATGGATTGTTTCTGTCACCGCTTTTTTAGCTGAAAAGAATCCTAAAAAGAAAATTGCCACATAAAAAGAAAGTGAACTATAAAAACCTCCCATCGTATTTAAAATAAATCCAATAATTGTAAAAAAGACTCCAATGACTAAAAACTGTCCTGAACGCGTATTGCTTAAAAACTTCAACATTTCCCTCTTCCTTTCTATAATTATTTTTAAGTTAGTGGTTAGATTTTCCCTCCTTAATAAAAAGTAAAAATAAAAAAGGCACACCTATAGGACAGTAGTACTGTCCCACAGGTGTGCCTTTTTGGCACTACTCTGCTATCACACATGTGTGATCCGGCCGCATGAACCTCTAAGAGTTCACCGCCTGTTCAGATTTAATTGGCTCTCATTCTTAAATTAGCTATAAGAAAGAAGAGCGAGTTAAATTAGATTTATATACACTTATAATACCATTTACTAATTGAAGTATCAAATGTTAATTTGCTTTTGAGCACAATCTAAATGCAGTCTTTGCTTGATAAATCAACCATATATTCCATCAATTTTTGGATATTATTTATAGAAAAAGAGAAAAAACTTATTAGCCCATTTTGTTGCAGCTAATTCAGTCTAGCCATCCAACTCAATTGAATTAGAAATATAATACTGCCAGTCTCTTTTACTCGCATAATTTTTAATTTCCTTTGCTATCCCATTATCTGTAGTGTATTCAAGCAAATAGATCTCTTTTCCAGCTTCATCAAGAGTATCCAAATAATTTAAGTAATAGTCTTGATTCTCTTTGGACTGAGCAATTAGTTCATTCTTTTCAAAATCAATAGCGGAAAAGACTGTTTCTTGGTTTACACCCGTCAAGATATCATCTATTTGTTGATTTTTTTGAAAATACGCACTGACAAATTCATTTCCTCCATTAATAAGGACCGGTTTGCCATAGCTCATGAGTGTCTTTAAAATCTGTTCCACTCCAACATACGTTTCTTCTGTTGGAAATTGCCAGTATACATCTACATTGTCAATCCAAAAGCCATCGATTCCTTTATCAAGAAGTTCATTAGCTAAAGTGACTGCACTAAATTCCTGCCAGTCTTCATTGGTTACATCAACCCAATATTCTTCTTCCCAATTTTCGTAAGGCCTCAAAGTAAGATGCTGAAAGTCTTCAAAGTAAGGTCTGTAAGTCTCTAATGATCCTACATTTAAATAACTATAGACTTCTTGACCTCGATCTTGCATCTCCGCAATTTCTGATTTGGAGAGATTTTGTGCATCAATAATGGCCGTCTCGTAACCTTCACTAGCTTCGATTGCTTCACTTCCATCTAAACTCAAAAACACACCATAATCACCTGTATTTTCGTTTATATTGTTGCTTTTTTCTTCTGATTTTGCACAAGCGGTTACTCCTAAAATAGCCATCACTCCTATCAAAAAGCGTATTGCAGTAGTTTTCATATAATTGCCCCTTTATCTCATTTGCTATCTATTTAATCTAAACTAAAATCTAATTCTGGTCCTGTTGGAACGATACCGGTCGGATTAATATTTTTATGACTGCAATAATAGTGCTCTTTGATGTGTTTAAAGTTTATCGTTTCAGCTATTCCTGGCCAATTGTACAATTCTCTTGTGTAGCGCCATAAATTTTTGTAATCTGTAATGCGTTTAATATTGCATTTGAAATGACCATAATAGACACTATCAAAACGAATCAACGTCGTAAACAAGCGCCAATCTGCTTCAGTGATTTGGTCGCCTACCAAGTACCGGTTTTTACCTAACCGTTCTTCCAATTCATCAAGTGCGTCAAAAAGTTTGGCCACTTCTTCTTGATAGACCTCTTGCTTCGTCGCAAATCCTGCCTTGTATACCCCATTATTGACCGAATGATAGACTTTCTCATTAATCGCATCAATTTCAGAACGCAACTCTTCAGGATAATAATCGCCTTCTTTTGCACCTATTTCGTCAAAAGCAGAATTCAAGATGCGCATAATTTCAGCAGACTCATTGTTTACGATTTTATTTTGTTTCAAATCATATAAAACAGGTACAGTCACGCGTCCACTATACTCTGGTTCTACATGCGTATACAGTTCATAGAGAAACTTGGCATCGATCACAGGATCAGGAATCACACCTTCTTCTGGTTCAAATGTCCAACCGTTTTCGGCCATTAGAGGATTCACGACAGATACCGAAATCATTTCTTCTAATCCTTTTAATTTGCGCATAATCAATGCACGGTTTGCCCAAGGACACGCTAATGCAACGTATAAGTGATAGCGCCCTGGTTCAGCTTTAAACCCGCCTTCTCCGCTTGGACCAGCACTTCCATCTGCTGTAATCCAATTACGAAATTGCGATTCTTGCCGAATAAAACGCCCACCGTTGCCTTCTGTATCATACCATTGATCATGCCATTTGCCATCTACTAGTAATCCCATTATTATTCTCCTCTCAACTTGCACATCTCTATTTGATATTTCAACTAAACACTTCTTAAAAAAATTCATCGGTTCTTTATCTTATCGGTTAATTCGTAAAGCCATCTTTATAATCCAGGAATCGGTTCAACTAATAGAGGCTTCTTATTCAAGTCATAATAAACTACTTGTTTCGACACTAAGTCACTCGTCCAAAAAGAAACGCCAGCTTTTCCAGCTAACTCACAAAAAGTTTCAAAATCAAATTCTCCAGATTGGGCTCTTTTTACGGCTGTTTGTATAGCTTCGTACCCACTTTGTTCAGCAACTTTTTTCGGTCTCCCATTTAAGGTCAAGTCGATTGAACTTTCTTCGTCAAAATAGCGGTATAATCCCTCCGCAACTAAATAATCATAGCGTTTAATACCTAATTGTTTGAACTCTTGCATCAATTGAGCAAATCCATCCGTATTTTTTTCGGCATAAACAGCTTTTTCAATCTCTTGTTTGTCTAAACTCATCTTTAGTCTCTCCCCTTCATGAAAAGCATTTCAACTAAATAATCTTTATTTCCGACTGCTCACCTTCACTAGCAACTATTTCTTGATAGTTTGTGCCCCAATCCTTCATCGCATCTAAAATTGGTTTTAAACTATTGCCTAATTCCGTCAATGTATACTCCACACGTGGAGGGACTTCTGCAAAAATTTCACGGTCGACCAATCCATCTGCTTCCATAGACCGTAGATGAGTTGTTAAAACTTTTGCTGAAACTGTTCCGATTGCTTTTCTTAGTTCACCAAATCGTTTGGTGCCCTCTAGCAATTCTCTTAATATCATTACTTTCCAACGATCATTTATCAACAAAAGTGTTGTCTCTACTGGACAAGCTACTTCTTTATTTCGCATATAAATCCACTTCTTTCGCTTTAGTTACTTATTGGTTACTAGGTAACTTAAAAGTACTTACTTTACATAAGTTACTTAGAGTCCTATTATAATAGGAGAACATAAAGGAAACAAGTTAAATCATTTTACCCATAGAAAGGTTGATTAAACATGAAGTATTTGCTAACAGGAGCAACAGGAGAACTAGGTACTTATGCATTATATTATTTAAAAGAGCAAGTTGCGTTAACAGATATTGTAGCATTAGCAAGAACCGAAGCAAAAGCTGCTAAACTACGTGAACAAGGAGTTGAAGTTCGTATAGGTGACTTTGGTGACTACCCAAGTTTACTTGAGGCCTTCAAGGGCATTGATCGTTTACTCTTTATTTCCTCACAACCCGGTGCAACCGTTTCACGTGTCGAACAGCACACAAATGTTGTACAGGCCGCTAAAGAGACTGGTATTTCATTTGTTGCCTATACAAGCTTTCCTAAAGGTCCTCAATCCCAAAGTCCTTTAGCACAAGATCATATTTTAACGGAACGTTTAATTTCTGAAGCTAACATTCCCCACACTTTTTTACGCAACAATTGGTATCTAGAAAATGAAAATGATACCTTAAATGCTGCAGCAGCTGGCCATCCGTTCACCTACTCTGCTGGAGACGGTAAAATAGGTTGGGCGCTAAAACGTGAATATGCCGAAGCTGCTATCAATGTCTTGACTGAAAAAGTAGCAACACCCGAAGTGCTTGAGTTAACTGGTAAACCTATTACTTATGCAGCATTAGCAGATGCTCTTAAAATTGCTAGTGGCAAAGCATTCGAAGTCATTGAAATGACTGATACAGATTATCAAACTGCATTAATCAGCACTGGCGTCCCTGAAGCTGTTGTAGGATTTATCTTAATGATTCAAAATGATATTCGTAATGGCGAACTAGACGTTAGTTCAAACGATTTTGAAAAGACATTAGGCAAACCATTAACACCACTTGTTACTGCTTTAAGAGAATGGTTACAAAAATAACTATATAGAGTACAAAAATAAGAACAAGCCTTTAAGGTTTGCTCTTTTTTTTTTATTTCTGCTAATTTTACTATTCTACTACTTAACGAATGATCTATACTCAGTAATGATCTTAATTCCTGAACTTGTTCCTAAACGCTCAGCACCCGCTTCCACCATTGCTTTAGCCGTCGCAAAATCGCGTATTCCACCTGCTGCTTTCACTTTAACCTCTGTTCCAACTATCTCTTTCATGAGTTTTACATCTTCAACAGTGGCGCCACCAGTGCCAAAACCCGTTGATGTTTTGACAAAAGTTGGCTTAACTCTTTTGGCAATTTCACAGACCACAACTTTTTCTGCATTAGTCAAATAACAATTTTCTAAAATTACTTTACTTAAAACATTTTGCGCTTGGCAGACAGCTACGATTTCTTTCATTTCCTGTTCAATATAAGCGATGTTTCCGTCTTTTAACTCGCTAATATTAATTACATAATCAATTTCATCGGCGCCATTTTTAATTGCATCCGTAACTTCAAATACTTTCGTAGCAATAGTAGTCTGACCAAGTGGAAAACCGATGGCGGCTCCAACATGAACGGGACTATCTTTTAACAATGCACTGCATAAAGCAACAGGAGCTGAATTAATTGCCACCATTTTAAAACCATATTCATTCGCTTCTTGACACAATTTTTCAAATCCTTCTTTTTTTGCATCTGCTTTTAACAAAGTGTGATCTATCCTGTTTGCTAGTTCTGTTATGCTCAATTTAAAGGTCATTATTCTTCCTCCTTTTAATGAATCCGATTTCATTTTACCATAATTAACATTCTCAATTGATAACTAGTAGTAATTTAATCATTAAACCAATGGTATAACTCCAAAATTGAACATAATGTTCAGTTTACGCCATTTTTGTGAGCCAAAAGAAGAACATGAGAACCTTAATGAACGAATACCAGCCTACTTCAGTCGTTTTTCCTATATAATCTAATTATCAGATACTATAGGAGGTTTTTAAATGTTAACCATGGCTTATATCGGAAACGGAAAAAGTACGAATCGCTATCATTTACCTTTCGCATTAAAAGCAGAGCACGTTAAAGTGAAAACAATTTATTCGCGTCATGAGAATAGCGATTGGGATAAGATTCCTGGAGTCAACTACACAACGAATTTAGAGGATATTTGGAACGATCCAGACATTCAGTTGGTCGCTATTTGCCTGCCAAATTCATTGCATTTCAAGTTTGCAAAATTATCACTAGAAAATGGGAAAAATACACTCGTTGAAAAACCTTTTACCGAGACAGCTCAAGAAGCAAGAGAACTCTTTGAGTTAGCAAAATCAAAAAATTTAATCGTGCAATGTTACCAAAATAGACGCTATGATTCAGATTTTTTAACTGCTCAAAAAGTTATTGAAAGTGGCGTTATTGGTGAATTATTAGAAGTTGAAATGCACTATGATTATTTCAGACCAGAAGTTCCAGAAAACAGTACAGCATTATCAGCCGCTGGTAGTTATTTATATGGACATGGTTGTCATACAATTGATCAAGTTCTTTCTTATTTTGGAGATCCAGATTCTATTCATTATGATGTGAGACAATTATTAGGTCCGAATCGAATGAATGATTATTTTGACTTGGATTTTTACTATTCAAAAATAAAAGTATCGGTTAAATCAAGTTACTTTAGAATAAAATCACGGCCAAGTTTTGTGCTTTATGGTAAAAAAGGGATGTTTATCAAGCACGAAAAAGATCGCCAAGAAGAACACTTAAAATTATTCTATATGCCAACTAATCCTGATTTTGGAATCGATACACCAGATCATTACGGTACTGTTACCTATGTAGATGCTAATGGCCTCTATCATGAAGAGAAAGTCATTTCAGAAATTGGGGATTACAGCCGTATTTACGAAGGGTTATATGAAACTATCATCAATGGAAAAGATAAACTAGTAAAAGATGAAGAAACCATTCGTCAATTAGAAATACTTGAAGAAGGCCTGCAAAAAATCAACGCTTAATGCAGCCTAGTTATAAAAAATATGACCAAATTAAGAAAGAAGGTTTTACGATGAAACTTGCAATTATAGGTTCTGGAATGATAGTAAATGATTTTTTACCCATGGTCTCTGATATTCCGGGGATTGAGTTAGAAACAATTGTGGGAACGGATAGAAGTATTGCTAAAATGAATGATTTGAAAAAGACTTATGGCATTAACGAAGTTTCAACTAACTATGAAGAATGTCTAAAAAATGAGCGCGTCGACACCGTTTATATTGCGTTGCCAAATCATTTGCATTTCTCTTATGCCAAACAAGCCTTACTGAATAAAAAAAATGTAATCTGCGAAAAACCCTTCACTTTAAAATTATCCGAAATGCAAGAACTGAAAGAGCTAGCTTTAGCAAACCACGTCATATTGCTAGAAGCGATAACCAATCAATACTTAACCAACTATAAAAAGATAAAAGAAGCAGTAGATACGATTGGAGATATCAAGATTATTGAATGTAATTATTCCCAATACTCTTCACGATATGATGCTTTTAAAAGAGGCGAAATATTGCCAGCGTTCAATCCTAAAATGGGTGGCGGGGCTTTAATGGATATTAATATTTACAATATTCATTTTGTGACCGGGCTTTTTGGAGAACCTCAAAAAGTAAACTACTTAGCGAATGTTGAAAAGGGAATTGATACTTCTGGGATCCTAAGTATTGATTATGGGGATAAAAAAGTCGTTTGTATCGGTGCTAAAGATTCTACAGCTCCAATACGAACGATTATTCAAGGCAACGAAGGAGCTATTATTATCGATGGTGCTACCGGCACTCTTGACCACTTTACGGTAATCAATCGTCAAAATGAAAGCAAACTAGTCGATTGTAAAGTTCATACGCACCGGATGTATGAGGAATTCCTTGAATTTGAAAGAATCATTAGAGAAGCTGATTTTGAAACGATGAAAAAACAACTTGATCATAGTGAAATGGTTATGGCTGTTGTAGACAAAAGCTTAGTCACTGCTGGGATATCTTTGGGCTAAATTTCAAAGTGTCTCATAAAAACCTCTTGAATATCGAACGATTATAGCTCTTCAGTCAAGATTCCATTTTGAATGAGTGTCTGCTTTTCTTTCAAATTTTCTAAGTTGCTGCTGTATTCTTTTGCATACAAAATAGAATACAACGTGTCTAATAGATACTCAAAGGCAACTTGTGATGCAAAAGTTCCGACCTTTACAAAATCATATTCTTCCTGAACAGTTACTATCGTTTTGGTAGCTAACTCGCTTAAATGCGACTCGCTATTTCCAGTAATCAAAATAGTTGGAATCTCTTTAACAGCAAAATGTTGGAGCATCCGTTGGTATTGTGGACTCGTGCCACCATAAGATAGAAATAAAGCACAATCTTTTGGGGTAAGATTAGACGCATTCCACGCCTCATCTGCGTATTCTTCAGCGATAATAGCGAACCGATTGATTTTCACTAGTTTATTTTGAAAACTTCTCGCTCGTATTTGTGAATCGCCACGAGAAAAGAGGAAAATGCGTTCAGATTTAAAAAGCAGTTCTGCTACTGATTGTAGAGATTCTTCATCTAATTGATTTAATGTTTTTTTTATCGTATCAATGGTTAAATTTGCCATATTTTTAGCGATATCCATGGTTAAATCTTCTTGTTTGAATGGGAAATTTGCGTCCACTTTGCTAGGCAAATGCAATTGGCTATAAACGACACCTGAAATAGCGTCCTTAAAGCTTCTAAATCCATCATAGCCAACTTTTTTACAGAGACGAATAATCGTTGAGTGCGAAGTATAGGTTCGTTTTGCTAGATCCTCAATGTAGATTGTAGGGATTTTAGTGATATTTTGGATAATGTAATCCGCAATTCTCATTTCTGTATTTGTAAAGTTTTTTTGATCTTTCAGCTTATTTAATACTTGAACCAAATTTAACAACTCCTTTATAAAATAATTCTATATCATTTAGTTATCATTTACTATATAACCTTAAGTGTGAAAGAGTAACTCTTTATAACCACGCTATGGGACTGAGATATAAGTCTTCCCACTCAAACTAAAAAACTGTAGATTTACATGGGAAATGTACATCTACAGCCTTTTGAGTTTTTATTTCATTGTTTTTACTGTAATTAAATAATTAAAATTAACCAATATGTTTACAAGGAAATTATTATAGAAGCAGATCTCTTTAATTTTCTTATACTATTACTTTTCCAGTCATTTCCTCGTAATCTCTATTCATAATTCCCCACGATTTTTCAATATCTTCATCTAATCCAAATAAACCACTACGACCTATAATATAAATATCAGGATCAGCTGCATCAATTCGCTTAAAAGATTTTCGATTAGATGAGCCATCCATTTCAATAACATATTGATATCCATTTTCTTCTCGTAATTCTCTCAAAGAAACAATTTTATCTAGCGTGCTGTCAATCAAACGTTGTCCAGCAAAACCGGGATCAACTGTCATAATCGTAATTTTATCGACTAATTCAATATAAGGAAAAATTGTTTCAATAGGAGTTTCAGGGTTTAATACTACTCCTGCTTTTAATCCCGCATTTTGTATTTGATCAATCAATCGAAATGCCAAACCATCCAGTACTTCTGCATGCATACAGATCAATTCACACTTCATATCCACCAGTTGTTGAACCCAGAAACTTGGATCTGTAACCATAAGATGAACAGACATAGGCAAGTCACTAATTTTGCGTACTTCTTCGATAAACCATGGTGACAATGTAATGTTAGGCACTTAATGTCCATCCATAATATCAATATGATAAGAGTCTACATGATGATTTAAAGGTTTTGGCGAAGACAACAATAGTTCTTCCATGATGCGTTTACGTCTCTCGTTAGTAGAAAATTGATTTTCCTTGTACTTCTTGCTGCTTTTTTGATAGTTGATAAACTTTTCGTGATCTAGTTTATATCCTCTTCCTTTTTCAGATAGAATTAAAGGACCTTCCACATATTCATCGTTAATTTTTTTAATCAAACGATAGACTGTTTTTTTAGAAACAGTTAATATTTCTGTCAAATCTTCTGAAGTAACGTAATCCTGATTTTTAGAAAGAAACAGTAACAGCTTTTGTTCACGACTATTGATTGAACTCAAAGCCACCCCTCCTTGTTATATTTATAGTAACCCAGTTCAAAGAAAACGCTTCCCTGACAAATGACCGTTGCAATGGTCATTTTATTAATGCGCCTAAAAGGTCTAATTTAGTAAAAATAACTCGTCTTAAAGAAAAATCATTTGCCACTTCTTTTGATTTCATTTAATTGATGGTAATTTTAATATCAAAATCAAAAGACGACGGCTTTAACACCGTCAGAAGATTGGGTTAAAGCCGTCATATAATTAGTTTACTTAATTTTTAAAAATTGTTTGTGAAATGCAGTTAAAATAAACAAGCTTTTTCATAATTCGTGAAAAATAGGCGACATTTTATCAAAAGTACAAAACTGAATATAGCCAATATCTTTTAATATTTTTTTAGCTTCTTTAATGTTATAACCTAGATGTTCTGGTTTATGACTATCACTTCCAATTGTAATAATTTTACCGCCAAGTTCGTGATACAGTTTTAGGATTTCTATGGAAGGTGTCAGTCCGTTGATTTCATAACGACTAGAGGATGTATTTACTTCTATTCCTTTATTGTTTGCTATGACTACTTTTAATATTTCTTTTATTTTATCTTTATTGTACTCAAACCTATCGACTTCTTTATCTAGATAACGTCTTACTAAGTCCATATGCGCCAACACACTATAATTTTTATAAGTAGTGACCAACTGATACATTTCATCGTAGTATCTATCATAACTTTCTTTATGAGTGTGTCCTTTTTGAAACTCCCCTGTCCAAAATTCTTTGTCTTCAATTTGATGTACCGATAATAAAATGAAATCAAAATCTTGGGACTGGTAAAGTTCTTCAAATTTAGGGATCGTATGGACCTGCATACCAAACTCCAATCCTTTTTTTATGTTTATCTCTTTTTCATATTTCTTAGCAAGTTTATCTAGCTCTGCAAAATATAAATCATAATGAACATTTTTAACCTCTTTATTCTTACCTACTTGAAATTCTTCCCTTGGTTTCCAATCGGGTTTAACCCCATAATCAACATGATCTGTAAAACAAATTTCTTTTAATCCCAATTGAATAGCATCTTTTACAACATCCTCCATTAAATACCAAGAGTCGTCACTGTAATCACTATGCACATGATAGTCTGCATAAACCATCTAAAAACCTCCTTTAAATTCTCACTATTTTGTCTATTTCCTCTTTTTTCTATGTGATAGTTTTTCATCACTTTCGTATTTTATTTACTTAATAACCTAAAAATTCTAGCTGTATTTTCAATTATAATCGTATCATTCGGAAGATATTTTGTCACTTTAACACTTGTTTTATAATAGTTTATTCCCCTGACTTATCTCTCTACCTTTATCAGAATACTTTTACTCTCAGTATTTTATCTATATTATTACTCCTATTCAGTTGCCTTATCACACAAGAAAAAAAGAAGGTCTTAAGAAACAAACTTCTTAAGACCTTCTCCATGAAGTTTATTCGCTTACTGAGAACAATATAACGTATATAGTAAGTGGTATAGATACTATTTCTCATTTTTTTTGTAAACGTATTTATATATAAATTTCCATTCTTTTATTTACAAAAGGTGTGTAGAGTTCTAAACTAACGAATGTTAGAAGTAGAATACAAAACGAATGGATATGAAGTAAAATGGGCAAAAACAAAAAAAATAGAAATAAAGGCTGGATAAGAAAAATAGATTCTATCAGCTTGGAAGAAGTTAATAGTTCAGTAAAAGTTCCACTAGCAAATGCTTCTTTTTTAAGAAAGTTACTTGCTTTTATGGGACCTGGTGCATTAGTGGCTGTTGGGTATGTTGATCCAGGTAACTGGGCGACCTCTATAGAGGGTGGATCTGAATTTGGTTATACCTTATTGAGTGTCATCTTAATTGCTAGCTTAGTCGCAACCTTGATGCAAGAAATGGCTGCACGTTTAGGAATTGCCACAAGTATGGATTTAGCTCAAGCAACGAGTGCTTCTGTCGGAACAAAAACTTCTTTTTTCTTATGGATTTTAACCGAAGTTGCCATTATCGCTACCGATATTGCTGAAGTTATTGGTTCTGCTATCGCACTAAAACTATTATTTAACATTCCGATTCTTTTAGGTGTAACAATCACGACATTAGATGTACTCTTATTGCTTTTACTGCAGAAACGCAATTTTCGTATTATTGAAAGTATCGTCATAATCTTAATGGCAACAATATTTATCATTTTTGCATATGAAATTTTATTATCTAGCCCAAATGTCACCGATCTAGTTGAAGGTTATATACCAAGTTCAGAAATTATCACAAATCCTTCAATCCTATTTGTAGGTCTAGGAATTTTAGGAGCAACAGTTATGCCACACAATCTCTATCTGCATTCTTCAATCATTCAAACAAGAAGTTACGAACGTACAGAAAAAGGAAAAAAAGAAGCAGTAACATTTGCTCGAATTGATTCTATTTTTTCTTTGACTATTGCTTTTTTGATTAATTCGATGATCCTAATTTTAGGTGCGTCAGCTTTTTATGGCAATGGTCAAGTAGTGAGTGGAATAGAAGATGCCTACGCTTTACTTGCACCAACTATTGGTGCATCTATAGCGAGCACCTTGTTCGCCATTGCTTTATTAGCTTCTGGTCAAAATTCAACTATCACCGGAACACTAAGCGGTCAAATTGTCATGGAAGGCTTTATTCATTTAAGAGTTAAACCTTGGGTTCGCCGAATCATCACAAGATTACTAGCTGTGATTCCAGTATTTATTGTGACCATTATTGCCGGAGAAAACGGAACTACTGATCTTTTAATATTCAGTCAGGTTATTTTAAGTATGCAACTTCCCTTTGCACTCGTTCCTCTGGTGTTATTCACCAGCAATAAACAGAAAATGGGCAGTTTTGTAAACTCAACTTGGGTCAAACTAGTGGCTTGGACAGCTACAGTTGTCATTATTTGTTTAAATATATATCTAGTCATCTACACATTGACTAGCCATTAAAAGTTTTTTCGAGAGATCTCTCCCTTAGCGATTTGCTTTATCTATTCGTTAGATTTCGAATGAGTTATCTCCAATTCCAAATAAAATTTCTTCAGTTTTGTTTTCTCAAAACCTCTTTCACGACTATCAAATGTATGAGATACTAAAAAGCGTGACTGAAAACGGAGGGAACAACATGATTTATATAAAAGAAGCGATTTTACACATTTTTGATTTAAACAGCAATGAACCCATTTTTTCTTTTGCTGGATTAGATCTGACGGAGAAATTCACATTTGATTATCTGCATGCCATGATCGAAAAAGTAGAAGACTCAGATAATATGAAAACTGGGGTATTAGCCGAAAGCAACCCACTAAACCAAACAGTTTCGACTATTCAAACGGACTTTATTGAAACAACAAAGACCTTAACTGAAAAATTCTTTTCCATTACAAAACTGAATCCAGAAATACCGCCTGCTGATTTATTATTTGTCTATTTTACTTTGGATGAAGAACCTCATTTAGGACTGTTCAAATTAAATTATTCTGACAGTATCACTCATTATGTTTCATATGCAGAAGATACGCTAACGAATCAGTTGATTGTCAACCGTTCTATTTTGCCAAGCGCCCGCCAAGCGATTCAAGAAGGCATGGTGTTAAATTTAGGCAGTATGGAATACCACGTAATTGAGAAAAAACATATGATTGCTGAATTAGGAGAAAAAATTTATTATTTCACTGAACTCTTTTTAGAAGATAAACCTCAACCAAGTCTAAAGGAAAATATCTCTATCATTAAAAAAGCCGTTCAAAAAACAAGTAAAGCTTTCGATGACGAAGAATTCCAAGTATTGGCCGACACGAAAGATGCCCTTGTTCAAAGCATGACGGAAGAAAATGTTATCGATAATCAAGTCATCGCGGATACGCTTTATGGCGATAATCAAGTAAAAAAAGAAAAGTTTTTTGAAGAAATAAAAGAATTGGGTTATGTAGACCGCGCTCCTGCTGAAGTCGCTGTAGCTGGTCCCAAATATTCAAAACAAAAATTCCGTTTAGATAATGGAATCGAACTTAGTATTCCAATAGAGCTTTACAGAGATCCAGATGTGGTTGAATTTATTAATAACCCCGATGGAACGACTTCTGTTATGATCAAAAATATTGAAAAAATAAAAAACTTGTTTTAGTAGACACGCTGAATATTCTTTCAAGACGATTCATTGTCCTTTCACTACACAAATAGGCCCCCAAATGGTAATTTTTTGGGGCCTATTTCGTCTATCTAGAACTTAATTCTTAAGTCATTTCTTTCTAAACTTATTGGTTTACTTTACGGATAGCTTCTTCGACTGCTGTGTTACCAGCTAAAACTTCGAACTCTTGTTTAATCGTATTGTCATGGTGAAGTACAGAGATTAATGTTTGAGCTACATCTTGACGCGGAATCTCGTTAATCTCTTGACCCATACCTACTTTCACTTGATGAGTACCCGGTTTATCCACTAAGATTCCTGGATGAACAATCGTCCAATCTAATGTGGTCCGATTTTTTAACCACTCATCAGCGTAGTTTTTTGCGATTGTATAAACTTGTAACCCGTGTTCTTGAGACATAGCTTCAGCGATTTCTTCAATAGTAGAGTCCTCTTTAACAAAATCAGCGAAATGACGGGCTACTTTCCCATTTGCTTCTATAACGAATACTTTCATTAAAAAAACTCCTTTCAATATATGAATTTAGTATAGTCCATTCAAATAGAAAATGACTTCAAGTTGGACGAATGATGACTTATTGTGCATACTCAAATAGAAATTGGTTTTGAGGTGATCGAATAAAGACTCATTGCTTCTACTCAAATGGAAAACAACTTTGAGTTAGTCGAATGATGGCTTATTACGTCTACTCTCAAACGGATAACGATTTTGATTCGGCCTATCGCAGCTATTTTTCTCGTGATAAACTAGTTTTAAAACACACCCTAGTTATTTCTTGTTCATTTCATTATACTAAGCTAAACTAAATCTGACTAATACTTATAGATAATACTTACCTATACTTTCAAAAGCGGCAACTCTATTTTTTAAAACCATTCAAAATTCTCTCATTTCTTAACAACCGTTTGCTCACTAAGCTATTTAAGATTTTTTAATTCATTTTTTTTCATTACCTATTCTAAACTTTCATGAGTCTGACAGACTACGGCATAATGAATAAAAATTACTCCTAAGGATGGTTGTTAAGATGAAATTAAATCAAGAAGAAACCCTTAACCTACTCTATAATTTAATGCTCAATCCAGCAACTCGCGAATGGGAACGGACAGTAATATCATCGACCAAAAATGCTTTAGAAAACGGCAAAAATTTTGACGACCAGCTCTCAAAACTTGAAGCTGAGTTGCGTCCACTTGCCTTACGCAATAATTTAACGCCTGATGTGACCGATTTTTATAACAACATTACTGATAATGATCCTATTCATCCTTCATTTGATTTTGCAAAACATACCTTAGAAGATCCAGCTTATCAGGATTCTGCAATATTTGCAGGAGGGTGTTTCTGGTGTATGGTAGAACCATTTGAAACCCACAATGGGATTGTCTCAGTCTTATCTGGGTATACGGGTGGGCATATGGATCATCCCACTTACGATCAAGTAAGCGGCCAGTACACAGGTCATGTTGAAGCGGTTGAGATTATTTTTGATACAAGAATTATCCAGTATAAAGATTTAGTCGAACTTTATTGGCAGTTAACAGACCCAACTGATGCGTTTGGTCAATTTCAAGACCGGGGTAGTCAGTATCGTCCAATTATTTTTGTTCGTAATGAGCAGCAACGTCAAATTGCTGAAAAATCAAAACAACAGTTGATAGCATCTGGCAAATACAAACGCCCAATCGTGACAGCAATTGAGCCAACAAGCGTATTCTGGCCAGCTGAAAACTACCACCAACAGTTTTATAAAAAAAATCAAAAGAGATACAAAAGAATTGAGCGTTCTCGCCAACAACTGTTAATTTTCCAACGCCTACAAGATAACATTCAAAATAAATTTAGCTATTTGAAACGAAAACCTTAATGAGTTGATTTCGTTTCAAATTTCACAAAAATAGCTTACTATAAAAGAGACCCTTTTATAGTCTTATTACAGAAAGAGGAAACTATTGTGTTGGAAACCATTTTAAGTTTATACATTACGTTAATGTCCGTTATTTTTGCAGGTATTGCTAATATGGTATTTTGTAAATATCCCATAGCGCATCGCTTAATGATTCCAATGGATGCCGGTAAACGATTATCGGATGGTAAGCGATTATTTGGCCAAAATAAAACGTGGAAAGGCTTCATTGGCATGACCCTTTTTGGCGGACTATTTCAAGTTATCTGGGGGTTGATTCTAAAAATGCTTCCCTCTCTTGAACCATTGAATTTATTCTATGGTGTTTTTATCAATTCCATCCTAAACAATCTGTGGATTGGTCTTTTGTTAGGATTAGCCTATGCTCTTTTTGAATTGCCCAATAGTTTTATGAAACGACGGTTAGAAATTAAACCTGGAAAAACAGCAACTAATCAATGGAAATGGTTCTTTGTTTTTATTGACCAAGCTGATTCATTGCTAGGGTGTGCTTTAGTCGTAGCTCTGTTAATTCCCACCAGTTGGAGCCAATTTTTTGGTTTTATTCTTTTAGGTGCAGCTACTCATATTGTGATCAATCAGTTGTTGTATTTTTTTAAATTAAGAAAAAATCCATTCTAATCATTTTAGATGTACAAAGAGGTGTATAAATAATTTATTGGACTTTAATAGAAACGGCAGAAAACAATCCGCGCTATGGCGGCAAGTTAAATGCATTAATCAATTTGTCTCAGCTAGGCCTTCAAGTACCTAAAGGCTATTTCATTTCAGAAGACACGCTCACTTCCCTATGGATTCAAGCTATTCCAGAACTAATAGACTTAAACACGACCCTTAGCCCTAACTTGCCAAACTATGAAACGATTCTTAAGCGCCTGAACCAACTAAACTTCCCGATGGAATTACATACAGAAATAAGCGATTTTATGCTCCCTAATAAAACGTATATCGTACGAAGTAGTGGCATGATGGAAGATCAAGCGTCTACTTCTTTTGCTGGACAATATGACACAATTGCAAATTGTACGACAACTGACGAAATCATTGCGGCATTAAAACAGTGTGTCGCCTCTCTTTTTAAGCCAGCTGTTTTAACTTATTGGCAGACGCATCAATTGGATGTCCAAAATTTAAGAATGTCTGTCATTATTCAAGAACAAGTTTCAGCAGTAGCTAGTGGTGTTGCATTCACCATCAATCCGTTGACAAATAACGATCGCCAATTAACACTCGAAGTGGTAGAAGGCGCGGGAGAACAGCTCGTTAGTGGATTAGTTACCCCTGAACAATTGACGATTGACTGGTTTTCAACGCTTGAATCAACTACCCACTCACAAATTTTAACTGCTCATCAGTTGACGTTGCTTCAAGAGCAATTGCTTTTGATTGCAACCTTTTATGGTTATCCTGTCGATGTAGAATTTTGCTTCAGCAAAGATTCCTTATTTTTCTTGCAAGCTCGCCCGATCACAACCATCCGTCGAAAAATCAATAAAGGCAATTGGACCACTACGAATTTTCGTGATGGCGGTGTCGCTGCTCAGCCTTGTCCAGGATTGATGTGGAGTTTATACCGTGAATCATGGCAGACCACGTTAGAAAAATTTCTGATTCAAAATAAGTTATACGATTCAATGAACATCAAGCAACTATCCATCAATCGTTTTGCAAGACCTTATTGGAATATTGGTATTGTCAAAGAAGCCATGTCACGAATACCTGGCTATATTGAACGCGAATTTGATGACGAGCTTGGCGTGTATAAAAATTATCAAGGAGATGGCTATAAAAGCAAACTGACAGTTAAGACGATTAGCCATTTACTAACTGTGGCGACTCGCATCACTAAAACGACTCAGCAACAGCGTCAAACGGCAGCACAGCAACATACGCAGCTATTAAAACTATATAACTCAATCGATAAAAAAATCCAAGCGCTATCTTCCACAACAAATCAGCAAGATATTGAAGATTTATGGGAAAGCATCATTAATGATGCTTATTTGCAAAGTGAACAGACTTATTTCTGGCAAGTCTATGTCAACACGGTACAGCTTTCCATGAAAAAAACGGCCTTATTGAAAAAACTGCCCTTAGCTGTCTTTTTCCAACTCATTTCACGACTTGGCGAAGTCTCACATGTCCAACCGTTGCGTGAATTGTATGAAATCGTTGAGGCCATCATTGCAAACGACAAGTTTAAGCAGGAATGGATGACGAACAGTTCAGTAGAAATCAATACGTTGCTAACCAAACAGCCCCATCGTTTAGATGCGCAACGAATTAAATCTTTTCAAGCAATATTTGGCTATCATTCAAATCGTGAATTGAATTTATTGGTACCAAGTTATAGCGAAGACCAACAGCTCGTTGTTGATTTGCTAAAAGATTATGTAGATCATCCGGAGAAAATCGATGTAGCTCAAGGTTCTTTCTCACAAACGCTGACAGATGAACAACTAGAGAAACTGATAGAACCTTATATCTCTAAATGGCAACGTGCTAAAGTCCTAAAGGATATCAAAATGCTCCGTGAATTATTGTGGTGGCGTGAAGAGTTTAAAGATATATCGACTCGTTTTTATCACTTAATCCGCCAAATTACTTTGAAGTTAGGTGAACGATATTCCAAACTAGGGTATGTGCTTAAAACGGAAGACCTCTTTTATCTTGAGAAAGAAACAATCCGTTCTTTTATCACTAACCAACTGTCTCAAGAAAGTCTTCAGAAAGCTGTGCAGGACAATCGGATCTATTGCCAAGCTTATCGCCATTTTGTTCCTCCAGGAGATTTAATGGAAACAACTGTTTCTCCAGAGATGGAACATCTTTTGGCAAATAAGCAATCCAGTTTAACTGGAATCGGTGCAAATGACGGTATTGTTTCTGGAAAAGTAAGAATCTTGCTAGATCCCAAAGACATCCATCAGTTACAAGCGGACGAAATCTTGGTGACTCGTTTTACCGATACAGGATGGAGTCACGCTTTTGGCTCTATTAAAGGGCTGATAACCGAAACGGGCGGCGTTTTATGCCATGCCTCAATTGTTGCCAGAGAATTTGGCATGCCAACAATCGTTTGTGCAACACAAGCTACCGAAAAGTTAAGAACAGGCATGACAGTTACAATGAATGGAACAACGGGCGACATTACAATTCATAAAGGTGGGTGCTAAAGATGTTTATTGGAGAATATGGGAAGTTCGTTTATTTAACTTATTTTGGGACAGCCCTGTCGTTAGTAGCGATGCATTTCATCATTCAAGGTGAGATGATTTGGGCGATAAGCTGCTTTATTGTGAGCGGGCTCTGTGATTTATTTGATGGCATGGTTGCGCGTTCCTTTGATAGAACAAAAGCCCAAGAACAATTTGGCATAGAGATTGATACTTTATGCGACATGATCAGCTTTGCGGCATTGCCTGCCATTTTATTGATTGTACAAGGGCAATTCCCTTTGGTTAATCTTTTTTTAGCTATTATTTATGTTATCGCTGCTGTTACAAGACTGGCTTACTTTAATCGTGAAACGAAAAAAAAGGTGTCAGACAGAGCAACTTATTTTAGAGGCGTTCCAGTTACTTATGGTGCACTTGTTTTCCCAGTCGGTTATTTGGTCAGTGAATGGTTAAAAAGTGGGAGTTTTCAATACGTTCTTTTGCTGCTTGCTCCTCTGATGGCTTTTCTATTCATCTGGGATGTTAAGATTCCTAAACCCAATCGAGTGATGTACCTCTTTTTCCTAGGATTGGCACTTGTAACATTAATTGGCTTATGGAGATTGTAACATGACAAAAATCTATCAACGTGAAAACAAATCAATCATTGAACCTAAGGAATATCAAGCAGCATGGTTAAAACGATTGTATCAAACAAAGTGGGGCAACGTTTTGCTTTACATGGTTACTTCTCCATTATTTTCAATCGTGTGGACAGCTGTTGACCACACGCGACTTTCTAAAAATAAAATTGCGTTGTTTGTCAAAGAATATGGCATCAACTTAAGCGATTACGAATCCGAAAACTACCAGTCTTTTGCAGCTTTCTTTACCCGCAAATTAAAAGCGGCTAACATTCACGTAAGTCCGTCTAATCGCGTTTGCGCTGTTGCGCAAGCGAAACTATTAACTGTTCCTATTCAGAATGATCAGACCTTTACCATTAAAGGACAGAACTATCGTTTAGCGGATATTCTCCAAGACCGGTCTTCAGCTGATTATTATGAAGGTGGAACATTATTTATTTATCGATTAGCGGTTGATGATTATCATCGTTATCTAGCCAGTGAAACAGGCACGGTCATTCATCAACGGAAAATTCGTGGGAAATTGCATACGATTAGAGAAATCGCTCAACAAAACTTTCAAGTATTCAAAGAAAATAAACGAGCATATTGTCTCATTGAAACAAAGAAACTAGGGACGATTATGCAGATGGAAGTCGGAGCCCTTTTGGTCGGTAAGATTTACAATCAACCGTTCGATCTTTATCAGCGGGGAGAAGAAAAAGGCTGGTTTAGTCTAGGCGGTTCAACCATACTGGTGGCCTATCCAAAAGGCACCGTAACGGTCGATCAAGACATTGATTATTATTCTAGTCTAAACATAGAAACACAAGTCACTATAGGGGAAGGAATTGGTCTAAAAATATGCTAAAAAGATTATTAATTTACTATAAAGAAATGTACCCACTGATTCCGCGATTCCTATTAGCCATCCTCTACTTTTTTGAAATTTATTTTATTTTGCTGCTCAACGTAGGAAAATCAGCTTTTTCAATAGGTCTACAAGAATGGATCGGTGTTTTGACAATCTTTACTTTTCTGATGGCACTCAGAATCGCAGATGATTTTAAAGATTACGAACACGATCAGCGCTTATTTTCAGACCGGGCATTGCCTTCTGGAAGAGTTAAGAAACGTGACTTAGCAATTGCTTTAGCCGTCATGGTCACCATTACGGTTGTATTAAATGTCATCTTTATGAATAACATTTGGTGGTTTCTCTTTTTATTCACCTATGGCACACTGATGTCGCTTTGGTTTTTCAGTAAAGTCAAGATTCAAAAATCATTGCCTTTAGCATTGATTACCCACAATCCAGTCATGATGATCATGAATTTCTACATCATCACATTCGTTTGCTACAAATATCAACTGCCACTACTGTCGTTGCCGACTGTCCTGTTGGCTTTCACAATGTATTTCCCAAGCTTGATATGGGAAATCAGCCGTAAAATAAGAGCACCCAAAGACGAGACAGAATATGTGACGTATTCCAAGTTGTTCACCTATCAAAAAGCAACCCGTTTTGTTCAAGTACTGACGATTATTGATATTTTAACAAATTTTATTCTTTTATGGAGTATTTCAAAAATCGGAGTCGTTGTATTATTGGCAAATGTCATCTGGATGACGATTCAATTTCAACAATTTATTCATGATCCGACACGTTTCAACATCAAAAATCGTGTGGAAAGGTACACTTATATTACGGAAACAACGATGGTTCTTTCGGTTGCAGCACATCTATTGTTACAGGGGTTTAGCCGATGAAAAAACTCACTCACTTAAGTCGTCATTCAGTAGGTTCCAAAGCTTATCATTTACATCTCATGAAAAAGCAGGGTCTCGTTGTTCCTCCTTTTTCAGTTTTTTCGTTTGATCTATTTGATCAATCAGCTATCCATACCTTTTTGAAAGAACAGCATGAATCCTTCAATGGTGGTAAATATACATTAGTCAAATTGAGTCAACAATTGCAACAGGAATTTAAGGAGAAATTTTTGCAAGAAGATTTTACAGCTATCCATGAATTTAGCAGACGCGCATCTGGCAATCATACCTACTCCGTACGTTCTTCCGCAAATGTGGAAGATGAGGCTTCTGCCTCATTTGCTGGTCAGTTTTCTACTCGTTTGTTTGTTGAGGCAGAGGAATTAATTAAGGCTATTGAAGAAACCCTTTTGTCATTGTATCAGCCATCTGCATTGAGTTATTATTTTGAGAATGACATCTCATTGGAAACTGTTAAATTACATGTCATTCTGCAAGATATGGTTGCCGGCAATTTATCCGGGGTCTATTTCACCGCAAATCCTCAAGGGTTATTGAACGAACACTTAATTGTTGTCGGCAAAGGCGTTGGTAGCGGTATTGTGGAAGATAAAGTCGCTACAACCATGGTAACAATCCATCCGGATAATCAATTATCTTATTTCGAAACCTCTGAGGATTCTCCAATTTTAACTGCGAAAGAACAAACCGATTTAGAAGACATGGCGAAAAATGTAACGGAAATCTTTGGCCAAAAAATGGATATCGAATTTACTTTTTTGAATGACCAACTGTACGTTTTACAGGCACGACCTATTACAAAATTGCCTGCAGAACCGGTCATCATTTTAGATAATAGCAATATTGTGGAGAGTTACCCCGGAACAACGACTCCTTTGACTTTTAGTTTTATTCAAGAAGCCTACGGGAGTATTTTTAGAGGTCTGGCCAAACGCATGCTGAAAAATGATACACAGACACTTCAATCATTTGAGCCTACTTTTCAAAATATGATTGCTCAAGTCAATAGCCGGATCTATTATCAAATCAATAATTGGTACCAACTACTGCAGCTGTTACCCTTTTCTAAACAGATTATCCCGATTTGGCAAGATATGCTAGGTGTTCAAGTAACCGAAATCTCTGCACCGAAAGTCAAAATTAACCGCTTAACGCGTTTAAAAATCATGGGGCGCATTATCAAAAGTTTCATACAAGCTCCTCAGTCAATGAAACAACTCGATTCAGATTTTGAAAAAATCTATGCCAAATTTAATCAAACGTACACGCGTGAAGCATCATTTGAAGAACTCTATCACTTATTTGAGCAAATCAAACAAGAAGTATTAGAACAATGGGATATCACTTTGATTAATGATCTCTATGCATTTGTTTATACTGGATTATTAAAAAAGGTCTGCTCACCTGAAGAAGTCCAAGCAGAAATAGCTGGAATCGAACAAATTGAAAGTATGAAGCCCGTGTATGCACTGAACAAAATTATTCATGCCATTCAAGAAGAGCAAAATAGTGACTATCGAAAAATAATTAAAAGCATTTCTTCGGAACTTGTCGCTGATTTTATTGAGACAGATTTGCATCCAATCACACAAGATATCCGACGTTTCATTCAACAATTTGGCGACCGAGCTCCAGAAGAATTAGAATTAGAAACAGCAACCTTTCGCAGTCATCCTTCTTCACTAATTCAACTGTTCCAACAGCAATTGGAATTGCCGCAAACAGCTATACGTACCGAATCTAAAGCAACGTCAGCAAACAAATCAAGGAATTCCTTGGTAAACGGTCTGAAGAAACGAGCTATGACCGGAATCAAATACAGAGAAAGTTCTCGACTGAATCGCACGCGCATTTATGGAATGATGCGCCTCATTTTTATCACCATGGGAGAACGTTTGGTAGAAGAAAAACACCTTAATCAATCAGAGGATATATTTTATTTAACGATGACGGAATTGTTTGAGCTGGCTAGCCATAAAGACCTTTCAGATAAGCAAATAGAGCTAACCAAGCGAAAACATAAACGTACCGTAGATCAGCAATTGCCTGCATTCAGCCGGTTGATTTATGCTGGAAGTATTTTTGAAAAGCATCCGCAAACAATCAATCAGCAACAGATTGCTCCAACCAATCAACAAGACTTCCAAGGCATTGGTTGTTCAAAAGGTGTGGTTCGAGGCCAAGTTTTAGTTGTCGAAGATGTTCAAGCCGTTAACTTTCAGCAATCCCATGATAAAATTATCGTCACAAAAATGACGGATCCGGGATGGGTATATTTATTGACTCAAGCAAAAGGTATCATCGCAGAAAAAGGTTCACTTCTATCTCATACAGCTATTATTTCCCGCGAATTAGGTATTCCTTCTGTCGTCAACGTCAAACAAGCCACGCAACAGCTGAAAACGGGCGAATGGGTTGAACTAAATGGCCAAACAGGCTTGATCAAACGTTTGGAGGCTGACAATAATGGCTCATAATTCTTTAGAAATCATCTCAGTAGTTTCTGGTGAAAAATCAGAAGCCGATTTCCTGCAGTTCCCACAACACATTTATAATAAAGAGGATCGAATGCAATCGGTCTCAGAGGAACAAGCACAAATCAGCGGACAATATCCATTGAGTCCAACTTATACGTTCCAAGCATTTAACGGTTACCAAGATGGCAAAGTGGTGATTCGTGGAGCTTTGATTAAGCCGCACCACATAGATGACTACTACTTGGGGTATTTTGAAGCGCTAGATGATGTGACTATCATGATTCAGTTTATCCAAACATTGAGTGACAAAGTACGAAACGAAAATGGCCAGCACATCGTTGGTCCTGTTCAAGGAAGTTTCTGGCTAGGCTATCGAATGAAAGTTAACGGATTCGAACGAACGCCTTTTACAAGTGAACCACATAATCCCTGGTATTATCCGAAATTGTGGCAAGCAGCCGGTTTCAAAGAGATTGAACACTACACATCGAATTTTTATCGTTCAATTCCACCTCAATATGAATCAAAAAAATTAGCCAAACGTTACCAATCATTTGTGGAAAAAGGTTATAGTTTTGTTTCTCCTAAACCAGAAGATTGGCCAACCGTTTCGCTTGAAGTCTTTGAACTTTTAAGAGTACTCTACAAAGACTTTCCATTGTATCAAGAGGTTACAGCTGAACAGTTTAGTCAAATTTTTGCCGATTTAAAACAAGTAATCGATTTTTCTATGGTGAAGTTGGCCTACAAAGATCATCAGCTTGTTGGCTTTTTAATTACTTTGCCGGATTATGGCAATTTGATTTATCAAAAAATGAATCTGCTAAATCTAGCGAAAATTATTTATAAAAAATGGCGTGCTAAACGTTATATCATTCTGTATTTAGGTGTAGACTCTAAGCATCTGGGTTTGGGATTGGCGATGTCCTATCCGGTTTTCAAACAGGTAAAACAACGCAAAGCAGAAGTAGTTGCTGCATTGATCCATGAAAATACGGTAACAAACCGATATGTGACAGAGATGCAGGAAGATTCTCATGCTTACAGCTTATGGATGCTGGAATTGGACTAACTAAATCCGGGCGGAAATTTAGAAGAATCAAACGATTTTACCAATCATCTGATGTGTTTTACTGCATAAAAAGACCCCAAAAGTTTATATCTTTTTGGGGTCTTTTGTTTATTTAGTTTAAATTACGGATAGCTTCTTCAACAGCTGTATCACCAGCTAGAACTTCAAATTCTTGTTTAATCGTGTTGTCATTATGAAGCACAGAAATCAACGTTTGAGCTACATCTTGACGCGGAATCTCATTAATGTCTTGACCCATACCAACTTTTATTTGATTGGTACCCGGTTCATCAACTAATATACCAGGATGCACAATCGTCCAATCTAAATCTGTACGATTTTTTAACCATTCATCCGCATAATTTTTAGCGATGGTGTAAATTTGTAAATCCTGTTCTTGAGACATTGCTTCACGCCCTGTACGGAAGGTACTGACCATAACAAAACGCTTAACACCTGCTTGTTCAGCAGCAGTCATTGCTTTAACGGCTCCATCTAAGTCGATCAAAATAGTTTTGTCCAAGCCACTTCCACCAGCTCCAGCACTGAAGATAACTGCATCGACATTTTTCATAGCTTCTGCTAATTCATCTACTGAATTTTTAACAAGATCTAAAAGAACTGTTTCAATCCCTCGTTCTTCGAAGAAACTCACTTGTTCAGCCTTACGAATCATTGCTACTTCTTCAATAGCAGAATCCTCTTTAGCAAAATCAGCAAAATGACGAGCTACTTTCCCATTGGCACCTACAACTAACACTTTCATTAAAAAACTCCTCTCAATAAATGTATCGAATGACCTTCAGTATAACGCACATTACTTACTTTTTGTTGTATTGCGAACTAAACACAGGCATAACCTGATCGTCACCATAAGTTTCGATAAGCGGCAACTCATTTAACGTAGTCATATCCTCTTCAGAGATTGTAAAGTCAATATCGGCATTTGATTTCATATGATTCTTATTCGTCGTTTTAGGTAAAGCAACTGTGCCTAATTGCAAGACATAGCGAATACTTAATTGAGCAGGTGAAGCCTGATACTTTTCAGCCATCTCTGTAACAACTGGATGATCAAGAATAGCTCCGTGAGCAATTGGTGAGTATGCTTCGACAATGATGTCTTGACTTTGACAATACTCAATGACGTCGGTTGGGACATTTGTAATGTGTGCAAGAACTTGGTTGACCATTGGTTTGACTTTTCCGTTAGTGATTAAGTTTTCCAAGTCTACTTGCTCGAAATTAGACACACCGATTGCACGTAATTTGCCTGCTTCATAAGCTTCTTCTAAGGCACGCCATGCTTCTAAATTCCCTTCGAAGTAATGATTGCCATCACGGAAATTTGCCCAAGGCTGCGGACTATGAATAATCATTAAGTCGATATAATCCACATTTAAACGTTCGAGTGATTTCTCGATTGCTTTGACCGCTTCCTCATAATTTTTGATGTCACCTTCGAGTTTCGTAGTGACAAAAATATCTTCACGGTTCACACCTGACTCTTTAAGACCACGACCTACGCCTTCTTCGTTAAGATAAGCTTCAGCTGTATCAATATGACGGTAACCTGAATCAAGCGCATCTTTTACAACTTGAACAACTGCTTCATTATCTATCATCCAAGTTCCTAAACCTAATTTAGGGATTTTAACTCCATTTATTAATGTATACGTTTCGTTTACTACCATTTCCAATTCCTTCTTTCTAGCTCTTTTTTATTTTTCAGCAAATTAATGAAAGTCGATTTCTTTAGTGATTTTCGCAGGTGTACCCGCAACAATCACATTGTCTGGTACATCTTTAGTGACTGTAGCATCTGCTGCAACAATAGCATTTTTACCAATCGTTACGCCAGCCAGAACGGTTGCATTTGCTCCAATCCAAGCATTTTCTTTAATTCGAATTGAATCTACGAATATCCCTCTTCTTTTTGCAGGATCCACCAAATGATTCACTGTAAGCAAACGCGCGCCAGGTCCGATCAAGACGTTATTTTCAAGATAAATACCACCTAAATCAACAAATGTAACATTTTGATTGATAAAAATATCTTTCCCAAATGAAATGTGTTTTCCAAAGTCTGTGTAAAAAGGCAACGAAACCGTAATCGAAGAATCAATCGATTGACCCGTAATTTTTTCAAGGGACGTGCGCACCTCTGTGGGGGGATGGTAACCGGTATTCAATTCCATCACTAATCTTTCATTTTCGGCCTTCTGCTCATGTATTTCTTCAAAATAAGAAGATTCTTTCACTATCTCTTTCCTAATAATTCGATTTAATAAGTCTTTCATAGCTCTTCACCACCTATTCCTTTATTTCTTGTTAAACCCATCATACTAGGATAAACTGAATCTGACTAATACTTATACAACATACTCATCTATGCTTTTCACCTATACCAAGGAGGGATACCTATTGGATTTTCGTGTATTGAATTATTTTTTGACTGTGGCTCAAGAAAAAACAATCAGTAAAGCAGCAGAATCTCTACATCTGTCTCAACCTACCTTATCTAAACAACTAAAAGAACTAGAAGAAGAGTTAGGCGTTCAATTGTTTACTCGCGGCAATAGAGAAATCACCTTAACTGAAGATGGACACTATTTGGTAAACCGTGGTAAAGAGATCCTTTCTTTAGTCGACACAACAATGTCCAACCTAACGAGTAACGAAACAGTCAGTGGAGAAATCGTCATTGGCGGTGGCGAAACCAAAGCGATGCAATTTATAGCTGAGAGTGTCCGCAATTATAATGAAAAGTATCCTGACGTAACTATCCATTTATATAGTGGCAATGCGGATGATGTTTCTGAGAAACTGGACAAGGGCATCTTAGATTTCGGGATTGTCATCGATCCAGTAGAAAAGAAAAAATACGATTACTTAAGACTGCCGAGAACCGATCATTGGGGTATTTTATTCCACAATGATCACCCCTATGCAAAAAAGGAAGCCATCTCACCTGATGATTTACAGTTTTTATCACTCTTTGTTTCAAGCCAATCCTTAGTCGAGAATCAAGTTGGTGACTGGATGGGAAGAAATCTTGAGAGTCAACAAATCATCGGTACCTATAATCTTTTGTACAATGCTTCTATTATGGTAAACGAAGGCATAGGTTGTGCATTATGTATTGATGGAATCATAAATACGCAAGGAACGAATCTAACATTTGTTCCTTTAAGACCCAATTTAGAGGCTAACTTAAATATGATATGGAAAAAGAATGGCATTCATTCAAAAGCAGCAACTGTATTCTTAAAAACGATTCAAACTTCCATCCATTCGTAGCAGCTTTCCAATACTGTGTAAGTCAATCTATTACCCATTCCTAATTAGAAAGGACCTACTCAAAAATGGAAATCAAAAATACGCTTACTATTACGGAAAGACAAGACTTAAGGAATTGGCTTGAGATACACTCATCTACAGAAAACTTTTGTTGGGTCGTCATCAATAAGACTGAAACTTCAGAAGCTGTTCAGTATCTAGACATCGTGGAGGAAGCTTTATGTTTTGGTTGGATTGATGGTATCAAGAAAAAAATCTCTGAGACTGAATCAGCTCAAAGACTTTCTCCAAGAAGAAAAAGAAGCAATTGGACGGAGTTAAATAAAGAACGGATCAGAAGATTAAAGAAATTGGGTTTAATGACAGAAGCAGGCTTGAAAGTTCTTCCAGATATGCGTCCTGAATCATTCATAATTGATCATGAGATCGAAACTCGTTTAAAAGAGGATAACCAAGTTTATCAGAATTTCCTTAGCTTCCCTGAACTCTATAGAAGAATCAGAATAGACAATATACAAAGCTATAAAAATGACCAAGAGCTTTTTAATAGACGATTAACTAAATTTATTGAAAATACCAGAGCAAATAAAGTGTATGGCCAGTGGAATGACAACGGCCGCTTGCTCAATTATTGAGACATGGAAAAGATGATTGGCTTTTTCTACCTAATTAAGTCGTGGTGATTTGATTGAATAAGCCAATTGTTATGCTGTATCGGATGTCAACAAACTTACACATTGTTACAAGGATCACCTTAAAAACTTCTGCTTTCCTGCCCGAAGAAACTAAAACATTTACTTTAATGTCGAGTAATCACAACCCTCAAATGAAATAGATAATAGTGCGTGAGTAACTATAAACTCAACGGTCTTTTGATAAGATTGCTTGGCTTCTTCTGTCGAAAAATCAAATTGGTATTCATGAGGTATTTGTTTAGCATTTTCAGTATGGAACAGACTTTGAACTGGAACTTTTAGTTCTATTAATCGTTCTACTAAAGTAATCCCTTGTTCTGGGAAGGTAAAAGTATTGCCATCAGTAACATACGTAGGTGGAAAGTCTTTTGTAATATGGTTGGCTATACTGGCTTCCTGTAATTCTTTACTATTATGCCAATTTTTTGTCCCAATCAATGACCATGCTACTGTCCGAATAAAAAAATTCATAAAGCGATTGTCAGACGGTTGGTTTATTTGCTGCTTTAAATCCACTGGACCACAATAAGATAAAGCCCCTTTCAAGTTCTCTTTAGGAATAACTTGTTCAAAATTCATTTGCCGAGCATAGTCGTTATTTGTTTGAAGAGCTGCATATTGTAATGCAATCTGTGCACCAGCACTATCTCCGCCCAAAAACACTTGAGTCATGTCTAACATTTTATAAGCTTTCGTATTGTTTTGTATATGGCGTACCATTTCATTCAATTGAAGTAATTGACTAGGATATTGTGAATCTGGTGCTAATCCATAATTTATTGAAACTATAGCAATACCAGTATCTGCGACTAAACGTGTAGCAAATTCTCGGACATCAAGCTTATCCCCACCTACATATCCACCACCATGAACCCAAAATAAAACGGGTACAAGGGCTTCAATTTTATTGGGGAAATAAAAGTCATATGTATTATTTTTTAAAGCAGATTCATAAGTAAGGTCCAATTCAACGGTCACTTTCTCTTTCGCCAATTTATATGTAGCTGGTTCCGTGATTGTTTCAGGATGATCAAATAATTTATTTATCAATTTAGCTCCTAGTCTAGGCGATAGTTGAAGTGTCATAATCACATCTAACGTAAAATCTGTCAAAATTCTTACTATCACTTTGATTAATTTCATTTTTAATTTAACCTCCTCATTATTTTGAATATTTCTTAATATAGCTTATCATAGAATCTATATTCCTCACATTATAAAAACTGTTTCTTATGATTAAATTTAGCAGTAAATCATTATGTTATTTATAAACAAAATAATCAAATTAAAAGTTATTAGAGTACCGTCCAAGAATATTTGAAAAAAAAGCATACCCACTTTTCTTTAAGAAAAGTGGGTATGCTTTTTTTCGTTATTGTTTAGAATGACTCCTTTAGCGGTTGGCAAACTTCACACTTACGCTGATTTTTATTTTTAAATTTTGTAAATGATTTTTCAAACTTGTTGCCACAGGCGCATTCAAATTCTAGTTTTTGAGAAAAACCGTGATATTCAGTCGTTAGCAACTTGCTATCCGAATTCTTTTCAACAAATTCTTTAATTGAAGCAATCGTCCATTGTTTATTCATGTTCTTACACCTCCATATTTTATCGATAGACGGAGGTTTTCTTAGCATCCGTTCTAACTAAAGTCGTCACTGCTTTAAGCCCCTTATTATAACATGATTATTAGGTACATTTTATCATTTCAGACATTCTTTATAAAGTATTACTCTTTCATATCGTTTTTCAAAAAAACAGCCCTTTCATCATCTAATTGATGAAAGAGCTGTTTAGCTCGTTTCAGTTATTTATTTTCTTCTTCTACTAATTCTTCTTCAGAATTATATCCTAAATCATCTAATGTTTCAGACAATTTATCAGCTGGAATAGTTTCATCTTCAGTTGGTTCTGCTGGCGTACCATGAACATTTCCATGTGCTGATTCTGCTTCATCGGAATGACCATCCTCATGTTCTGTAGTCGTTTTGTCCATGTAGTTTTCTTTCAAATCTTGCGCTTTTTCTACGCCTTTTTCTTTCCATTCTTTCTCTTTTTCCATAGCTGTATCTTTTGCATCAATGAACTTACTTTTCACATCTGTACGCAATTCTTTCCCAGATTTTGGTGCAAATAACAATCCTACTAAAACACCTGCTAGAGGTAAAATAATTAATTTTGCTAGTCCCATTCGTTTTGCTTTTTTGGGCATTACTTTAGCGACTCCCTTAGTCAGCCTCTTATCCATCTTCATCTTTGCTTTAGCTAACTGATGTGTTGATGGAAGATAATCCCTAGCCATATCAAATGCGTCCTGTGCGTGATCTTTACCCATATTAATTAATTTTGTCGTTTTCATTTTACTTGTACCCCTTTCAATTTTTGTTTTCATTTTCTTTGCCAACTACTTATCGTGTAATTATCTCTATAACCATCATATACCACAAAAGACTTTGTCCAAAACAAAAGGCATTATAAATAGCAGAAAAATTTCCATTTCACTATTTGGGAAGAATCTTATTTTTTTAGAATCTTATCCGTTTACAAAGAAAAAAGCCAAGGTCTGCGCACAGCATTCCTTGGCTTTTTTTGACTAATTAAATTAAAACAGTTGTTTCCCTTCTGTACTTTCCCACTGAACGACTTCTTTTGAACGCACACGCAAAGCTTCGGAATTCCCATTTGCTTTTTCCACTGCATCCGCCACCCCATCAATAAGGCTTTTTGACGTTACAGTTGCTCCTGAGATAACATCCACTTGCAATGTCTGCCCAGCAATAATTTCTTCTGGCAAGCGTTTGAAAACGGAAGTTCCAATAGCATCTAGCTGTTCTTGGTCGTCCAATTCTATTGCTAAAATTTTGGTATCTGAGAAGGTTACTTTCATTCCAATATCATTTCCATCATGCCCTTCAACAGAAGCTTCATACGTTCCTGGATTGAAAGTAATTTTTGCATGTTGCAATTCTTTTAACTGTTCATATTTTTCTTCTTCTGCTTTTACATCTTTAATCATGAAATCCATCACATCCCATAAAGGCTCAGGAATCTGCAACTGATTTTGTTCGTTGATATCTGCAAAATCTTTGATTGCTTCATTCCATTTTACTTTTTCAACCCAATTTGGTTCAACTAAAAAGGCCTTTCCAACCGCAACTAGATCATATCCTGCATCTAGCACAGCCTCAGCATCGCTACGCTGGCCAATTCCACCTACTCCAATAAGAGCAATTTGAGCTAGCTCATCTGATTGTTGTTCGATATATTTTTCGAGCAGCGGTTGGCTATCTTCTTTATTTATGATAGATGTTCGGTTCCAGCTCCCCATCGAAACATGGAAATAATCTGGTTTCAATTTAGCTAAACGGTTCAATAAATACATCGTATCTTCAAAGCGGATTCCTGGCTCTTCAATTTCTTCCGGAGAGAATCGGTACCCGACAATAAAGTTTGCAGCTTGTTGCTTCATAGCTTCTTCTTGTACAGCTTTCATCACAGCTTCCGGAAATTTAGCACGTGCTTCACGGCTGCCACCCCATTTATCTTCGCGGCGGTTAGAATGAGGAGAGTAAAATTGTTGAATCAGGTATGTATTGGCCCCATGAATTTCAACTCCATCAAATCCAGCTTCAATCGCACGTCTAGTAGCATCTGCAAAGTTGTGAATCATTTTATCAATATCCACCGGCATCATTTGACGCGGCGTAACCGCTTCTGGTCGCAATGCTGCTACAGGACTAGCTGAAATTGGTGCAGCTCCACCATTCAACTCTGGAGCTGCCATCCGTCCAGCATGGTAAATTTGTAAAATGGCTTTAGACCCTTTTTCTTTAATCGCATTAGCGAGTTTACGCAATTCCTTTACTTGAGAATCTTTATTGTTGCCTAATGCTCCTGCAAAGCCTCGCCCTTTATCTTCCACAAATGAACTCTCTACAATAATTGCGCCTGCTTCACCAGAACGATGCGCATAATAATCGATCATTTCTTTTGTAGCCGTGCCGTCAAAATAAGCTGCTTGAATTGTCATTGGTGCCATCATGATACGGTTTTTCAATACTACTCCCGGTTTAATTTCTATTTCCTCGAATATTTTCTTTGGCATATTGGTAGTCCTCTCCAGCAATTTAATGTAAGTTTTTTTATTCTTTCGTTTCAAGATTATCTTCACGATTTGGAACAACGAATACTAGTACTATCGTTATAGCAAGCGCTAACACTATTAGCATTACTTTAACAGGTTGAAGTGGAGCAAGTAGAATCGAAATACCCATCAGAAGATAACTGCTTATTAATATCTTCCATTTTTTATGTTTAGGAATGGATTTTGTTTCAACGTAATCGGATGCATAGATCTGATATAACTTAGTCCGCTTTAGCCAAACGTCAAATTTGGTTGAACTGCGTGCAAAACAATAACCCGCTAACAATAAAAAAGGTGTCGTTGGCAGCAACGGTAAAAGTGCACCCGCTGACCCTAAAAGGAAAGATAGAACCCCAACACTGATTAAAAAATAGCGCTTCATCTGCCTCATTCCTTTTCTTTATTATAAGCTAAACTATAAATGAATTCTTATCGCTGTCAATTCAATTCCATTTTTCGCGCGCAAATGGATTTGGCTCAGTAGGATCACTTAATTGACCACGAAGGTTCGGCTCATCAATTGTATTCATAAATGGGGTTCCGTTTTGGACGTATTCCATAAATCCGATAGTCTCACCTTTGCGATTGGTAACTGGAAGATAGGTAATAAAAATTTTACGGCCGTCATCTTTACGTGTAAACCAATGCGTCTCACTCTTACGTGTTCCAGCTGCTAGCTCTCCAGCTAATTTGCCAACAAATTCTCGCAAATGTGGCGGATGGCAATCAATAAAGTGACTTCCTAAACTTGCTTTAGAACGGTGAAATTCGTGATGGTCTTCATTAAAATATTGGAAACGTAAATCTGGTCCAACAAATGTAATTTCAACTGGTAACGTATTTAAAATTGCTTCGATTTGTTCAATCGTCAAAGATCCCCCTCTAAACTGGATGCGAGGCTCTAAGTCTTCTAACTTCGGTGCAGCTTCGGGATCAATCTCACCTCTAGCTATCCCTAAAGCATAGTCCAACGCTTCTTGTGTTCCCCGTGAAGAGAAAGTTGCGCCAGAAATCGAGTCCACTTGAGTAGATTGACTGCGTAAAATTGTTGCAATAATATCTTCAATTGCTTTACCGCCAATATCAGCCGTTTCTTTTCCTTGGTACTCAATTTTTTCAATTTTATTTTCACTCACAGTGACATTCAGATTAATTTCACCTTTATACCCATCTCCGTTCCCACTGTAGGTTCCGGATGTGAAATGGTGTTCAATCGTGCCCGATTTTTCATTAAACTCGCCATCAATTGGAGCACGTTCTCCGCGTGCAACTCCTAATGCATAATCTACAGCTCGCAAAGTACCTTCTGAAGCATAGGTCGCACCAGAAACTGTATCAATTTCTACCGATTGTTGTTTAATGATTTCTTCGACCATTTTTGCTACAGCTACGCCACCTTTGTTAGGGGTTTCATTTTCTGAGTAATTGATTTTTACTATTTTTTCTCCGTCTACTTCCACATCCACCGTAATATAGTCATGATACCCTGTCGCTCTTCCTTTGTACGTGCCTGATTTAAGATTATTCATATTAACCTCCCAGATATTGTTATGAAATTCACAATTAACTTACATCCTTAGTATATGTTTTAAAAAGAATAAAAAACTTGATTTAAATCAAGTTGTTAAATTTTTATAGAAAAATCTCACATAGCTTTTAGAGTATGTTAAAATGCAACCATATACATTGTACGGCAGTTTAAATTTATAGATTGGTGGGTGTAAACAATCGAACAAAGTAGCGTCAACCTTATGGGAACAAAGATTAACCTTTCAATTTCACATCCGATGGCAGCCGAACTATTGGAAAAAGCTAAACACATGCTGGCAGATTACGAAATACGTTTCAGCGCAAATCATTCTAAAAGCACTTTAACGTACGTGAACCAACAAGCAGGAATACAGCCAGTTTCTGTCGATTCAGAACTATATGATTTGATTCAATTCGGTCAAAATTACAGTTTATCTTCAAAACTTGCACTTAATATCACAATTGGACCGCTCGTTAAACTATGGAAAATTGGTTTTGCAGATGCCCATGTACCTAAACAAAAAGAAATTGACGAACGACTAAAGCTGATTGATCCAACTGATATTGTATTGGATGACGCTAAAAAAACGGTCTATTTAACAAAGAAAGGCATGGAATTAGATCTTGGTGCCTTAGCAAAAGGTTATTTCGCCGATAAGCTTAAACAGTTTTTTCAAAGTGAAGGTGTCGAAAGCGGTATTGTAGATTTAGGCGGAAATGTTTTGACTATTGGAGAAAATCCAAAATACGAAGACGGGTATTGGCGTGTAGGCATTCAAAAACCTTCATTAACTCGTGGGGAGTTAGTCGGAGCTGTACTGGTAAAAGACAAATCAGTGGTTACCTCTGGTATTTATGAACGATCACTTAAAGTATCTGAAAAAAAATACCACCATATTTTTGATTCAACAACTGGTTATCCGATTGAAAATGAATTAGCCAGTATAACCATCATTTCAGATGAGTCGCTTGATGGCGAATTATGGACTACCTGGTTATTTGGACATAATTCCAATGCTGCTATCGATTATATTGACAGCGTTCCTGGCATCGAGGCGCTGCTTATTACAAAAAATAACGAGGTGAAAATGTCTCATGGCATTTTGCCCTATGTTGTGTTATTTTAAGAGCTTATCAGGGTTAATCATTCGGGTTCTAAAAGTGATAATCCAGTACTGAAGGGAGGTGAAAATAAAGTGCTAACCACTATCTTAGAAGACCCACTGTACTTACAATTTGCTTTTGCAGGCTGTATCGCATTAGCTATTTTGACACTACCGTTAAAAGATATTATCACTATCGGTTTTTACGACATCAGTGACTTCTTCGTCACAGGTATGATTGCTTTTTTCATCACATATGGGGTTCTCGTAACCAATCGTTCAGCCGTATCTATTTGGTTGTTTGTGGGTATCTTTTTTGCTATTATGGTTGCCATTATGCTTATGAATATTCTCGTTATCTTGCCTTTTAAGAGTCGAGCAGAAAATTCAAACGTTACCTCTATTCATGAATTAGAAGGCAAAGAAGCGAAAGTATCCATTCCAATTACGCTCAACGGAACCGGTGAAGTCATCGTCTCTACTGGTTTTTCAAGAGTCAATAAAATGGCTAAAATCTATGAAAACACTGACGGTATAACGGCTATTCCGAAAAATGAAAATGTATTGGTTATGGACGTCAAAGACAACATTCTTTATGTACTGCCTTATACGAACAGTATTAAAACAATTGGCAAACCCATGCCAACATGGAACGAAAAACACAAAAAATAATCCCCTATCAAAAATTTGATACAAGAAAGCAGGAATACACATGAATTCAACCTTATTCGGAACCGTTGGCGCAGTTGTCATCGCAGTTGTTTTATTAGTAGCATTAGTCAGTCGTTACCGTACCGCCTCTCCAGCTGAAGCCTTAATTATCAGTGGGACAGCATTGGGCGACAAAAATGTTTATATCGATCCTAGCACAGGCAATAAAATGAAAATCGTTAGCGGCGGTGGGACATTCGTTTGGCCAATCATTCAATCCGTTCACAAATTATCCTTACTGTCTTCTAAATTAGATGTTCGTACACCTGAAGTGTATACCGAGGAAGGTGTTCCAATCGCAGTTGATGGAACGGTTATTATTAAAATCGGTTCCACATCTGAAGACATTGCAACTGCTGCTGAACAATATTTGGGTAAAACAACAGAACAATTAGAAAACGAAGCCCGCGAAGTTCTAGAAGGTCATTTGCGTTCGATCTTAGGCCGGATGACTGTTGAAGAAATCTACAAAAACAGAGATAAATTCAATCAAAATGTTCAAGACGAAGCATCTGGCGATTTAGCTAAAATGGGATTGGTTATTTTATCCTTTACCGTAAAAGAAGTAACCGATAAAAATGGTTACTTAGATGCATTGGGTCAAGGTCGTATTGCCGAAGTTAAACGTGATGCGGATATCAAAACAGCCAATGCAGATAAAGAAACACGTATCCAACGAGCATTAGCCGAACAACAATCTCAAGAAGCTGAATTGCAACGCCAAACAGAGATTGCAGAAGCTGAAAAAGTAAAAAGTCTTCGCATCTCTGAGTATGGAAGAGAACAAAACATTGCAAAAGCCGAAGCTGAAAGTGCCTATGAATTAAAGAAAGCTGAATTGAAGAAACGAGTTATCATCGAAGAAGGTAATGCTCAGATTACGGAACGTGAAAAACAAATCGAATTGCAAGAAAAAGAAACCATCAAACAAGAACGCGAATACGACGCAACGGTTCGTAAGAAAGCTGATGCGGAACGTTATGCTGTTGAGCAACGTGCGGAAGCTGATAAAAGCAAAGCCATCGCTGAATCTGAAGCGAGAGCTAAAGAAATCGAATTGAACGGTATGGCTCAAGCTGAAAGTATTCGTTTAATTGGTAAAGCTGAGGCCGATAGCAAGACTGCTTGGGCTGAAGCCTTGAAACAATACGGCGATGAAGCTATTGCAACACTATTGATTGAAGCTTACCCTGCCATCGTTCGTGCTGCTGCTGAACCATTGGGCAATATTGACAAAATAACGGTGGTAGACAGCGGAAACGGCAATGGCGCATCTGCTATTACCAAAACCGCCTTAAACACCTTAACTGCGTCTCAAGAGGCATTTAAAGATGCAACTGGCTTAGACATCAATAGTTTAATCAGCTCATTCGCTGGTACAAAGAATATCGGTCGCCAAATCAATAACCTAAATGACACATTGAACCAAACAACAACCGTAACTGAAGAACCCATTATCACAGAAGATTCAAAAATAATCAGTTAAAACCTGCATCAATGCACGGCTAGGAGCTTCGTGGCGGTTCGATTCCACCACGTGTATTATAACTTTATCAAAGGCATTCCAAAAACTATCCCTATGAAAAATATTTCGTTAACCTATTGATCTGTAATCAAGATAGAATGGGCACAAATTTATATAAATGCTAATATAATGGTTAATTTTTGTCAATTCTTATACCGAATCGTTCCGAAAAGACAATGGATAAAGGAAAGGAATTTGCTTATTATACCGTGATTAAGTCAGAATTAAACATTCAAATGTGCTTTGCTGATCCGTACGCTGCTTGGGAGAGAGGTAGTAATAAAAATAGGATCGGCCTTCTCAGATGTCCATTTCTGCTTATGAGTTTTTGCTTTTTTGGTCTGAATCCTTCCACATAATTTAGACTTCTCTATCTTGATCTCTTTTTTAGTATAAGAAAGCCAATTCTCTTGGTCAAGTTCTCATTGAACAAAAAAGCATGCCAGCTTTTCTTAAAGAAGGGCGACATGCTTTTATTCTCTATTTATTTAGAATGCTTCTTTTAGTGGTTGGCAAATTTCACACCTACGTTGATTTGTGTTTTTAAATTTCGTAAAGGATTTTTCAAAGTAGCTGCCACATGCACATTCAAATTCTAGTTTTGAGAAAAACCTTGATATTTTGTCGTTAGCAATTTACTGTCTGAATTTTTATCAACAAATTCTTTGATAGTCCCTATCGTCCATTTTTATTTAGCCTTATATGCAATTTTTGTTCGTCAGTTCATGATTTTGTATCCTCTTCTTACAGATTTCAACTCACAGTGTATAAATGTATACCCTTGCCATTCCTAACAGTTCTTACTAACAAGCCTGTGGCGGGCTCTCACGACCAAGCTATAACCCATGTCGCCGGGTGTTGACTAAAAAAAAAAGGTTTGCAGTCAGCGACTACAAACCTTCTATATAGGATTGTCAGATTAAATTAGGTCAAATTGTTCTTCAGCAACGGTATCCAACAAATTCCCTAAAGTGGCTTTAGCAGCATAATTTAAAGTGGGATTGACTGATTTTATAGTTTTAATGGTTGTTATAAGATTTTCAGGAATTTCCTTCTCAGATGTGATACCTTCAACATAACTCTCATTATTCTCAAAATTAAAGACCCCATCATCAGGCTTGACATCTTCCACTGTCTGAATCACTTGATAATCAATATTAATAGAATTAAAAGCTTTTTTGCCATATTCAATTTTATGGATTTCATTTACTCTGAGTTTGTCTCTGGAAAACAGTCGATTATTGGTTTTCTTAGATTCTCTGACTAAATAGACCTCAGGTTCTTCCTTTTCCCCAAAAACCAATGCCCAGTCTGGATTATAATTACCAGCGGGAGTTGGGACTTTAATCAAGTCGACCAATCATTTGTTTCATCAGTTGCAGATAAGAGAAATACTATTCCAAGAAAGTCATTGAACTATTAAACACCATTGGAAGTATTTTTGAGTTACATGAATGAAGATGTTCTGTCTAGCTTAATTTGACAAATCAGAAACTAAAAAAATTTATCGATAATAATAAAAAAACATTATTATCGATAAAATAATCTGGTCGCGTCTGTCTTTCCACTAAAGTCAGCAATACGGCATCCGACTTGGACTTATAGCTATCAAAACTGCATTCTAAATCCTTATTGTCATGGGAAACATATCCACGCTCGTAATTGGAATCACACTCAATATTAGATCTCGTTTGCGGGAATATATCAACATAGAAAGTATTGATCAATTTCATCTTCATTTTTGAGAATGCTTTTCTCCGGAACTCCTACTGACTTTGCTAAGTTAATAGAAGAAACAAATCTTAACTGAACATTAATATTGAAGTCAAACGAGTATTGCTGCAATTCCCCAAGATTATTATATTTATTCAAAAGCTTATCTAGTTTTACTTGGTATTCTTTGTCCAATTTACCAACAAATTCATTAATTCTTTCTTGATAAAGACTGATAACTTCTATTTCGTGTTTGTTTAGAACTCCTTTTCCAAGACTTAGTGCTGTGGTTGCAACGATTGAGCCAACCAATGCACCAACAACTGGAATTGGTATAAGTGTTTGTCCTATTGCAGCACCAATAGCAGCACCTGTTGCATCGATAGCATTTAATGTTACTAAATCAATAAATTCATCTGTATCAACATCGCCTTTTCTATATTTGACGATGGCATTGCTTAACCCAAAAGTTCCTGAAGTAATTGCTCCAGCACTTGGTGCAGCAAGGTGACAAACGTTGGTTAATCCATATATCGCATATCCAGAAATTCCACCTTTAATAGCACCTTTAGCTGTGATGACTCCACACTCTTTCCAATCTTCAATATCAAAATACCAGACTTCTTTTCCTACTTTGTGCTTTTGATAGACAAAAATCCCTAGATTGAACCCACCTTGTACTGCTGCACCTATTCCAGCAACTTTTGATGCTTCTCCAAAACTTGGTCGTGCTTCTTGTTGAGCGCCTAACCTATCGCTATCTGCTTCCTTTTTGATGTCAGTTTTTTGTTGTTCCGTTTGTCTACTTATGTCATTTACTTCCCTTGATAACGTTTGGTCAATTGTTCCTTTTTGAACCTCTTTATATTTAAGAACTGAGGATTCCAACCATTTATCATAAGAAACTCCACGAACAGTACTTTCATCTTCAATAGCTTTTCTAATATTATTGATTTGGGAGTTAGACAAGACATTTCCATTAAATTCTACAGATTTTGCTCCGGACAAGACTTGTTCGATGACTTCCACATGATCCTTTGGGAAAAGCATATTCATTTGGTCATAATTGGCTGCTTGCTTAATCTCTTCTAAGATATTGATATAAAACTTCATTTGCACTTCTTTTCCTTGAAGTAGAATATCCGCAGGTCCATTATCATTTAATAACACAACACTTTTCTGCAGCCCTTGATAAACATCTCTTGCATTTCTTATACCCGTTTCAGCAAATTCCGAAATAAACCCATGTACTCCAGTATCTCCACCACGATTACTATTTATAAGATTATAGATTTCCTTTTTGGCCAAATCTAGATTTGATAATGCATTTGCTGATTTAGTAGCTAAGTCTGATAATTTATCTGTTTCACTAGTAAGAATTGATTCTAATGTATTCATCAGATCTGTTAATCGGATATTATTTAAATAGTCGACATATGAAGCAATACCTTGTTCAACATTGTTATCAATAGTTTGTTCACTAATCATCTAATTTTAACTCCTTATTGATTAGTTGTGCCAAAGTTAAAGTTGAATTCACAAGCAATCCAATTTGTATTTTTTCATCTGTTGAGAATTGACTATAATCACGTCCAATCAAAGCTTTCTCTGTCTTTGATACTCCAGTAATTTGAGTATTGGTAGTTTCCATCAATGCCTTGACTTCTGCGTTCATAATGTTAAATTTTCTAATAACTTTCTCGAGATTTTCTCTCTCAGCAACTAGCTTATTCGCAGTCTTTTTATTTTTACTACTAGCAAATAATCCTGAACCAACTGACCCCGCAAGCATAACTCCAGCAATTGACCAACCTACTGGTCCTGCTAATCCGAGGAATGCGCTACCCGCAGTCATGCCACCACCACCCACTGCTAAAGTACCACCACCAATCCACGCCAATGCTGCATTAGCCGCAGCAGCCCCTGATAAAGTAGAAATAGCAGTACCTGTTGATGCTACACCAAAAGTAGTAGCTATACTCATTGCTGCTGTTGGACCCATGGTTGCTACAGCAACCCCAAGAGCGCTTAAAGTTGCACCCGCTCCAGAACCTCCAGCAGCTGCTTTTGCTTCAACTTCTGCCTTTTTAATTTCTTGTTTTTTTGTCTTAAAATTTTCCACTTCAATTTCAATTTTTTGAAGAGTTACTTTGAATTCCTTTGGCGTATTTGCTAATTGATTAATTCGTTCTTCTACTAATTTAACAAGTTTTAAAGCTTTTTCACGCTCTTTATAAAGAACATCTGTGTTTCCACCTAATTCACTGGCAGCTTTTTCATATCGTTCAATCGCTGCATTATAATTGTCGATTGCATTCTTTCTTAACTTTGCATTAAACATAGGATTACCTTCCCTCAAAGTTTATTATATTTTAAACTTCTAATTCTAAAAAGTGTTTAGCCCATTTTTTCACTTCAATAGTTATCTGTCTAACTTTTTCTGCAGATTGGAAAAAATATTGCGGAGATTGTGTTAATTTTTTTTCTAATTCTTTAATTGAATTATCGTAATCTTCTTTCATTTTTTCACCGGTTTGAGTTAATGCGTCCTGCGTGTCTTTCCAGTAATCAGCAATACTTTCATTTACTTGATTATTCACATTATTTTTTTCATAACTTCTTACTAATTTTTTTGCAAAAGATTTCTTCCAACCTACTCCTGTAACTGCAAAGACTGCTGCTGCTGACAGAATGGCTAAACTATAAGCTAAAACAATTGGTCCTCCAATGGAAGAAATAAAGATGGTGGCTACAGCTCCTCCGCCTACAGAAATCCCTAAAGAAGAAAGGATCCCTACCAATTGAGTAACCAATATATACCCGCCTAAATTTCCTAGAGTAGACATATAGAAAACTAACGCTCCTCCTGCGGCTCCTCCTGCCAAAATTGAAATAAACGAGCGTTCAAAATTAAAGTGTTTAAAATCAAAACTCTTTTTGCACATTTTAATTTTTCCTTCTAAAAATTTTGCGAATTTATTAGAATACTTTTCGTTAATACTTTGAGCTTTTTGATTTAGTGTATTAGAAACAAGATTTTGTATTGCTTCCTTATCATTTTTACGATTTTTAAATCCGCGTTCGTCAATTAAATGAGTAATATAGTCAACATTAATAACTGATTGATAATCTTTTGAAAATTCTTCTTTAGAATTTAAAGAATATAATAGTGTTTGCTGTTGTACTTCTTGAACAAAGCTTTCAAATTCTTGATACTTTATAGCTCTTTCACTTTTCATTTTTTCAACTTCAGCGCTAACGTATGATAAATCGTCCGCTTCTTGAAGCAATGTTAAAGCAACTTTATCCTGATCCTGAATAAATTCGTTGAACAATTTAGTATAATGTTTTTTTAAAATCAAAGGATTTTCTTCTGTGTATAGAGAAATAAATGATATGAAATCATCTCTAAATGATTGAGTTATATTTTGGTCGTCTCTACTAAATGAAAAGAATCTTGAACGTAATGTAGCTTTATTATAACTATTTCCTTTAGCTTCTAAATAGTTATTTGGTAAGACACTTGCAAAATTATTTACAACTTTATCATAAATTCCATCCACTTTTTCAAGTTCTAATTTACCAGTAATATGAGCTTGACTTGCTACAATAAATAAGTTGGAAAATGGTTTATTATTCATAATGTCACCCGTAGGTGGCAGGACATCTAATATAGATTTTAAGTACACTTGATCTTCACCTTGCAGGAATTGATTTGATACTGATAGATATACTACAGCATCTGCTTCACTTCTTGTATTTTCTGATGCTTTTGTATCTTTTTTCCCTTTAGTATGTTCTCCAGTAGCTATACCCGGGGTGTCAATTATATTAATTGCTTTTAATAATGGAGTATCTACATAAGTAAAAATAGTATCCATTGTATTTTCATCTATTCCAGCTATTTCATCATCTGAATTATGTAACCCATATTCGCTAATTAAAGAATAATTCCCTTGATCAATAATATGTTTTTCTGCAAAATCTTGATCATATAATCTATCAGCAGATATAAAACCTTCATCCTTTTTTGTTCGGACTATAATAGTATTATTATCAGCTATACACTTCGGTTTATCTTCTATATGAACAATTTTAATTACAGCAGAAGTTGCTGGTTGCCATTGTGAGGGTGATACTTCCATTCCCAGTAAAGCATTAATCATTGTCGATTTTCCAGCATCACTTTTACCTAAAAACGCGACATTTAATTTACGATTTTCAATCGTAACCGCTTGACAAATTTTTTCTAGACCATTAATTGCTTTTTTATATTCTGGATAATCTGATGATTCTATTTTCCATTCTTGCATCTTGCTACTCAAAAAGGATAATTTCCCAGCTATTTCATTTCTTTTTTCTGCACTTTCTTCGCTAATTGAAAAATCAACAATTTGAAAACTTTGCTTCTCTCCATATGAAAGTAAATCGGCTAGTTTGTATCCTGTTACGTTCGCGATTTCCAGCATGCTATTAAATGGAATATTACCAGAATTACTTTCCCAAGAAGTAATTGTACTTTGACCAATTCCTAGTTTATCGGCTAATTTTTTTTGAGTCCACCCAATCGTTGTTCTAAAATTCTTCAAATCAAAACTATTATTATTCATCTATATTCCCCCTTATCAATAACGAAAACGAATATCCAAATTTAGATATCCGTGTTCTGAAATTAATATAACAAACATTTTTTTATTTGTCAACAAAATTTGAAAAGCAATATTCGAAATCTGATATCCAATTTCAACCGACTCGATGTTATTGATTTTTACTGTTCTCAGTACAGTGGTTGCCTCTGAGTTATAGTAATAAGCTGCATTACCATATTTATCAGCTAATCCATCCAATTTAGGAGCTGTTTATTTTCGTGAAGTCAGTTAATATTAAACTTCAATCACTTTAACAATGCTCAGATAGAGGTTATACCGACACGACTCGGTAACATAACATTTGTGGCAGAATAAAAGTACAAAACTATTGCAAAATACACATAACAATTGGAGATGTTTCATCTTAAATTTTAAGCCATCCGAATGGTCCGCACAAGGCTACTTTTTCATTAGGCTTCCAGCAGCAAAGACTGTTTAAAACTACTGATTTCTTTTCCAGTCCGTGTACCAACTAAAATAACCCCTTCTTCTGGTATAAAAGCTGCTGAAAATAAACGGTATTTTCTACCTTCGATTTTTTTCTTGGCAAAGTACAGGTACCAAGCTCTCCTGGTACCCAAGTTACGTCAGAATCATTTTTGAGTTTGGCTGGAATATAAAGTTTTCTTCACTACGAGGTAGACTTTAACGAAGTAGAGAATACTTATGTTTGCTAATTAACTTCATACTTAAGGCTAGGAGTGATATGATAAAATAAAACTGCTACCGGTAAAGAAAGAAGTGAATCCTTTGAAGAAGATTAATGTCGTTGGCGCTATTTTAGTAGAAAATGGAAAAATTTTATGTGCACAACGAGGTGAAGGTAAATCGTTAGCTTATCTGTGGGAATTTCCTGGTGGGAAAATAGAATCTGGAGAAACACCACAAGAAGCTTTGTTTCGAGAACTACAAGAAGAATTACTAATTGAAGTAGACGTACAGTCTGAAAAATTTGAAGAAACAAGTTATCAATATGATTTTGGTTTGGTCCATTTAACTACCTTTATTTGTCTTTTAAAAAAAGGCACACCACAGTTAACTGAACATATAGCTGTAGATTGGTTAGCAACTAATGAATTGAATAAACTAGAATGGGCACCAGCGGATATACCAGCCGTTGAGAAATTAATGGAAATGGGAACAATAAGATGACAGATATGTTAGAGCGTTCTTTAAAAAAAGCTTTTATAGACCAAAAAATTGAAGGTTCATTATATGATCCGAAAATTATCATCAATGATACAAAAAATAAACAATATATGCTGAATGTATTACAAAATGAATTGGAGACCTGCGAAGAATTCTTTTTTTCGGTAGCTTTCTTAACTCAAGACGGTCTAGCAGCATTAAAAACACAATTAGCTGATTTACATATTCGAGGAATTAAAGGTAAAATATTAACTTCTATTTACTTAGCCTTTAATCAACCAGCTGTTTTTGAAGACTTAATGAAAATTCCTAACGTAGAAGTACGTATTTCAAAGAAACCTGGATTTCATTCGAAAGGTTACCTTTTTAAACAATTAGGATACCATTCTTTTATTATTGGAAGCTCCAATTTAACCATGAGTGCTTTAAAAACTAACTATGAGTGGAATGTCCGCTTATCATCCTATAATCATGGACAAATGATCCAAGATATTCACTTACATATGGAACAAGAATGGCAAACAGCCCAAATCCTAACTTCAGAATGGATTCAAAATTACAAAAATGCTTATCAACCAATGACCTACTATAGAGAGCTAAATACTATCCAAGAACAATCTCTCGTTGACGAAGCACCTCCTTACATTGTTCCAAACACTATGCAAAAAGCCGCTTTAATAAACCTAAAAGAATTAAGAGCTACAGGCGCAAAAAAAGGGCTAGTTATTTCTGCTACAGGGACTGGAAAAACTTACTTATCTGCTTTTGATGTTTTACAAGCCAAACCAAAACGAGTTTTATTTATCGTTCATCGCGAACAAATTCTGAATAAAGCAAAGAATGATTTTCAAAAAATACTTGGTGGAAATAGTGAAGAATATGGCATTCTTTCTGGAAATAAGAAAGAACTAGATGCTACTTACCTTTTTGCAACCATCCAAAGCATCTCAAAAGATCTTATCATGCAACAATTTGCTAAAGACCACTTCGATTACATCTTAATTGATGAAGTACATAAAGCAGGTGCTCCATCGTATCATCGAGTCATTGATTATTTTCAACCGAACTTTCTATTAGGTATGACTGCAACACCTGAACGAACAGATGGGTTTAATATCTTTGAATTATTTGATTACAATATTGCTTATGAAATCCGGCTTCAAGAAGCTCTAGAAGAAGATATGCTTTCCCCATTTCATTATTTTGGAGTGACCGATTATGTAAAAGACGGTGAACTAATTACTGAATCGACAGATTTGAAATATTTAGTTGAAGAAGAACGTGTCACTTATTTACTGGAAAAACTCAACTATTATGGTTGTTCTGGAAATGCTCCGAAAGGGTTGGTTTTTTGTAGCCGTAAAGAAGAAGCTAAAACGCTATCTGCATTATTTCAAAAGAACGGACATCCCAGTTCTTATTTGACGGGAGAACATTCGCTTGAGGAACGAGAAAGACAAGTTGAACGATTAGAGAGTGGTGCGATTGAATACATCTTTACAGTAGATATTTTTAATGAAGGAATTGATATTCCCAAAATCAATCAAGTGGTGATGCTTCGAAATACCCAATCCAGTATTATCTTTGTGCAACAATTAGGCCGTGGATTGAGAAAAGACTCTTCAAAAGAATTTGTTACCGTAATTGATTTTATTGGAAACTACAAGAATAACTATATGATACCAATGGCTTTGTCCGGAGACGTATCTAGAGACAAAAATAATTTGCGCAAAGATACTTTTGATACGAGTTTTATTTCAGGCATTTCTTCCATCAATTTTGAAAAAATTGCGAAACAACAAATTTTCTCGTCCATTAATCAAACTTCTATGGATAGCATGAGTGAATTGAGAAAATCATTTCAATTGCTTCATAATCGACTTGGTCGGGTACCCTACCTTAAAGATTTTGAAGAACAACATACGATCGATCCTTTGCTGATTGCAAATAAAAAATCAAGCTATTATGATTTCCTAGTCAGTATAAAACAAAATGAAGGAGTACTTTCTGAGTTAGAAAATCGCTTCTTAATGATCGCTTCAAGAGAACTGTTATCAGGAAAAAGGAAACAAGAATTGGTGTTGTTAAAAAAAATGATGCATGACCCTGAAAATAGTAGACCTCTAAACGGAATCCAGCAGTTATTTAGAGAGAACGGTCTTTTAGCAGATAAAGAAACGCTAAATTCTGTACTGAATACGTTAGATTTATCCTTTTATACTGGTTCTATGGCAGCTACTTATAAGAAACAAGCTTTTATTGAGCAAGAAGAAAACAAAGTGTTCTTATCTCCTCTGTACAAAGCAGCACTAGCAAATAAATACTTTGTACTTTTGATGACCGATATTCTTGAGACTGGATTGCTAAAATCTGAAGCCTATTCTACATCCGAACCTTTAACGCGTTACCAAAAATACAAACGAAAAGAAGTTTTACGTTTGTTAAATTGGGATAAACAAATGGTTGATCAAAACGTTGGTGGCTATACATCAAGTAGAACCAATTTTGTTATTTTCGTAACACTTAAAAAAGGAGAAATCTTCTCTGGTGCACAAATGGCTTATGAAGATGAGTTGATTGATTATTCCACAATGAAGTGGTTTACGAAATCTCCTAGGACTATGAACTCTCCTGAAGTTCAAAAATTACTGCATCCTGAAGAATGGAACATACGCGTATTCGCTAAAAAGTCTGACAATGAAGGAACAGAATTTTACTATCTAGGAGAAGTAAAGCCAGTAAAAGAATCAATTATCGAGCTAGAAAAACTAAACCAAAATGGCGAAAAGAAAAAAGTCGTAGAGATGTTTTTGAAATTTTCACAACCGATTGAAATAAACTTATATCGATACTTGGAAGCTGGTCAAGAGTGATACTCAATTGATTAAATTTTTCAACTTAGAATTCGATGTATTAGAATAGAGCAGTTGCTGATTTTAGCAACTGCTTTTTTTCAAATTTGGTTTCTTTCATTCATCCCTACGCGAGTCATGATCTAAAGTTTATTTAGCCACTTCGTGTAAATATGGAACTGGGATAAATTTAGTGATATCTTTTTGTGGCGTAGGTGTTGCTTACTTAAATTAAACTTGCACGATCTAATATTTCAGAGTATTGCAATTAATTATCTTATCTCAATCTTTTTAATAATCAGGACTCATATTCTATTGCTTAAATATTTACTTTTCCGGTAACCATAAATATGTTCTTCCGTCTCTTATTAGTAGTTGAATATCTTCCTGGTAAAGATTAAGCTCTTCATTATCATAGTCGATCTTAGCCAGTGTCATTTGGTGTTTAACTTTATCAATTAGTTCCTCTTCCAATTTCAAATAACGCCATTCATCTTTAATAAGTCCTGTAACATTTGCAAAAACACCTTCAATACCTTGCTTTTTACGTTTACTAATATCTACATCAATCGCATATTTTTCAATTTGATTATTTTGCCATACTATCAATTTATCATCTGTTTTTAGAGATTGTTCTTCATAAGTATAAAATAATGAAAAACTACTTTCCTGTGATAATTTTCCATTTCCAAATATAAGAGTCAATTTCCCTATTTTTTGTAAAACTCCTAACAGTGTATTTTGGAAAAAAATTAAGCTTTCAAAATCATTAACATTTGTTAAATATTCATCGTAATTAGTATGCGATTGTTTTTGAATTTTTTCTTCTATTTCTAAATTGACCTGCTCTAATAATTGAGTTGTTCGTTCTTGCAATTGTTGTAAATGTATAAGCTTGTTATTACGGATAGTATCATCTTCAAAAATTTCCTTACTAAATTTAGATATATCACGAACATTAACCACTAGAGAACGAACATGACTTTTAAATTCACGTTTTTGGTAATCACTTATTTCACTAATTGACTTGTTCATATCTTCAAGCTTTGAATTCACTTCAGACATATAGTACTGACCAACAATAAGTGAAGCAACGTTCATAATATTTGCCGTTGCTGATGTTGCCATTTTTGTAGTTTTTGTTACTTCTTTAGTCGCCTTTGGATCGATTTTTACTAAGTTAGCATGTTCTTTTATTCCTTTACTGTCCTGAGTAAATGCTCGTCTAGCATTTTCCATATTTTTTGATTTTGCAAGTTCTCCTCCATTTTTGAGAATCACTTGATAAAAATCGCCTGCCATTTTTGTTGTTGTCGTTGTGTTTATTGTCTGTGTCTTTCCTAACGCATTAACAATTGCTGGACTCAGTGATGAAAGGCTTGTAATTATATTCGAGTTTGTTATCTCATGGAGAAGATTTTCTTTCACTTTAACATTACTTGGTAATTTTCCTACTGGAATAATTGGTATATCTATTGCTTCTGGTTTATTTAAGAACTGTGGCATTAATTCAGTATTTGACTCTTCAGGTCTGTTATTACCATTTTCTATGTCACTTGCGCTCTTTTTTTTCAAAAACCAAAAAATAAAAAAAATTATAAGCAAAATACCAAAAACAATACTCGTAATAATAAAAATGTCATCCATTAGTTAGTCTCCCAATTTACTTATTCTAGAATTTTGCATAGTTAGCAATGTAGATTTTTGACTACTTTTTAATTCTGTAATATGCATCTCTTTATATCCCTTTCATCAATCTGCTCGATAAACATTATGAAGCGTTAATCCTTTATCGTTTTTCCAACTATCCCAGCCATTGTAACTACCTTTAACGATTACATCTATAGCAGTAGATAGGCTATTAAATAGATGGTCTTTAGTAAATAGTCCATTTCGATCAATAATGTCTATTTTTGTTAAATCTTCTAATAGATGGTTCATTCTAAATCCTTTTGTTTCTTCTCGTGGTGAAATTACTGAGCCTTTTAATACAACAAATCCTTCATTTGTGTAAATTCCTTTAGCATTACTATCTCGATAGGTAGTATAAAAAATTTGTTTCGTATTTATTTCAGTTTCAATAGTAGAAACCAATTCTGTAAATAGTGGATAACCTAAAGAGGTAAGCAATATATTAATAGTTTCCAGTAGATCTGTTAAATCATCCTCTCTTGCTTCTGTGACCAGAGATCGTGTAGGAATAGTTTGATTGATAAAATAACGTTTAGCTAAATTAGTCTTTATGTATGATGAATGTTCTAAAAATTTTATATCTGCTTTATTCAGTTGCCATCTTTGATTGCTTGAAATAAAGACAATCGCTACTTCCCAAAAATCTTTCTCTTTATTATGCTGTTTTAATCGTTCTTTGATAGTTTCACTTTCTCCAATATACGCTTCGATTGCCTTTTCGCGGAATCAGCAATGCTTCAATAATACTATTAGTAACTTCAGCTATTCTAAATCCCCTTGTATCACCAGTTGGATAAAACATTTGAATGGTTACTGGTCTCTTTTCCATTTTATGATCCTCCTCATTTATTTTACATTCATAGTACCATCTTTTTAATAGAGACAGTAATTTAAAATATTAATACAACGAAATCACATTAATATTTCAGCCTATTGTTCGTATACCATTGCCTTGTATTCTATTCACACACTACATCTTTTTGGTGCTTGTTATTTGCTAGAAACAGATATAGTATATCGCATCAAAATGAACAGAAAATCATTTTCAGTGAGCGTATGAAATGACATAAAGTAAGCAACATAGTAAACTAAAGAGTACTAGTAGACATCATCTATCCAAAAATCATTTATCAACTAATGTACACAATTACAGGAGGAGTAACGATCATCATGAACCTAACTGACTTATTGAAATCGGTAGAGATCGACTCTATCCGTCCTAATCAGATTGAAACAGAATTAAATGAAATCGATATTAACAAAATCACGTATCACTCAAAAGAAGTAGAGACAGATACGTTATTTGTCTGCATTAAAGGCCACCAAACTGATGGGCATAACTATGCAAAACATGCGGTAAGCCAAGGTGCAACGGTTATCATTGTCGAGCAATTTATTGAAGACCTCGATGTTCTTCAACTTAAAGTCTCAAATAGTCGTGAAGTTTTGGCTATCTTATCGAGTAATTTTTTTGACCAGCCTTCGAAATCGATGAGCCTATTCGGCGTAACAGCTACTAATGGGAAAACAACAATTACCTATATGACTGAAGAAATCTTCAAAGCTTATCAATTGAAATCCGGTATAATAGGAACTATTGTAGTTAAAATCGATAAAGAAATTGAAATGAGTCGATTAACTACTCCGGAATCTTATGATTTGCAACAGTATTTTGCAAAAATGAGGGATCAAGAAATCACACATGTTTCCATGGAAGTTTCTTCCTCCGCACTAGAACTTAAACGCGTTTATCATACAGACTTTGATGTGGTAGCCTTTACGAATATCAGCCCTGAACATATCCAACTGCATGACTCATTTGAGGCTTACTTTGATGCTAAAGCCTCATTAATAAGGAATGCTTCTAAAATGAGTACCGCTATCTTAAATCTTGACGAACAGCTGCTTATCCCTTTAGCAGAAGAGACCGCAGCTCAAGTTGTTACTTTTGGGATTGAAAATAAATCCGGTACGATTACCGTCTCAGATATTCGCTTCTCATCGGGCATGCCCTCATTTAAAGTGACGATTCAAGAACCCTTTAATACCCTAAGTGGCGAAAGAATTGAGCCAACCAGTTTTGACTTAGAACTGTCAATCCCAGGCTATCATTCTATATATAATGCGCTCACAGCGCTTGTTACTGGCCTAGTTAATGACATACCGCTTGAGTATGTCCAACGAGGAATTAAGAACTTTCGAGGTGTAGAAAGACGCTTTCAAATCCTCTATGATAAAGAATTTAAAGTCATCGACGACTTGTTATTGAATCAAAACAACATCGATTCATGCATGGAAACCATCAATCATTTAGATTACAATGAGCTGCACCTTGTACATGCCCTACGAGGAAGTAATGGTCCTGCGCATAGTACAGAAATTGCAGAGTCTTTAGCAAAATGGTTCCACGAACTGAAAATTTCTAAGATTATTTTAACGACCGCGTCCTCACATGTAGCCAAAAAAGATGCAGTCACAGATGAGGAATTAGCTGCTTTCTTAAAAGTAATGAAACAATCTAACATTGAGGTTACCTTTTCAACAGAACTCGATGATGCTCTGAGATTCGGCGTTGAAAGATTGAATGAAGAGGATGTTCTACTCATCTCAGGGGCGCACTCAATGGATCAAGGCGCAAGAAAAACCCTTGAATTGCTAAAAGAAATCTATCCCACAGTTGATTATGAAGCGATTGATCAAGTTTTAGAGAATAAATTCATTGGAATAGATTCTTTCAAAGTAGCTGAGAAAATCAAAAATTTCAGTTTAGGAATTTAAAAATAATCTATCGGATAAAACAAAAAGAAACCCTAGTCTAAAAGTTAATAGACTAGGGTTTCTTTTTGTTTTTTAGTACTTTATGAAGGGTTATTTATTAAAGATTTTTGGACCTTTACGCATGTTTTTAAGATCATTTTTTGGTGTGTTGGTTTGTTTAGATCTGCCGCCACCTGCTTGTTTCTTTTTAATGATCTCTAACATTTTCTCTTTTGAATTCACTCTTTACACCGCCTTTGTCAACAGTACACACAATCTGAGTGCTGTTTACTGTTATGATCGATTATTAGCTTTATATCTTGCCTTTATGCCAGAAAAAAAGCACCAGCAAGATGCCGATGCTTTAACTCTATAGATTTTTTGTCAACTGAGGAATTAACCCAAATTGGACAAAAAACATCTGAAAACGTTGATACAATAGAGTATTGATTAACGTTTTGAGAATTGTGAAGCTTTACGCGCTTTTTTAAGACCTGGTTTTTTACGTTCAACCATACGTGGGTCACGAGTTAATAGACCTGCAGCTTTTAAAGCGCCGCGGAAATCTGGATCAACTTGTAATAACGCACGAGAGATACCGTGACGGGCAGCTCCTGATTGTCCAGTGAATCCACCACCATTTACGTTTACATGTACGTCATAGCTACCTAAAGTTTCTGTAAGAGCTAAAGGTTGTTTAATAACTTCGTGTAAATATGGGAATGGGATATATTCAGTGATATCTTTTTTGTTCATGATGATTTTTCCAGTACCTGGTACTAAACGTACGCGGGCAGTTGAATTTTTACGTCTTCCTGTTGCAATGTATTGTGCTTGTGCCATAGATATTCCCTCCTTAAATTAAGTTTGTGATGTCTAATACTTCAGGTTGTTGCGCTTGGTGATTGTGTTCTGCTCCACCGTAAACATGTAATTTCATGCCTTGAGCGCGACCTAAAGTATTTTTAGGAAGCATACCTTTGACAGATAATTCGATTAATTTACGAGAATCTTTAGCACGTAATGCACCAGCAGAGATTTGTTTCAATCCACCTGGGTTACCGTCGATGTTACGAGAATAGATTTTGTCAGTTGCTTTTTTACCAGTTAATTTTGTTTTGTCAGCGTTGATTACAATTACAAAATCCCCTGTATCAACATTAGGTGTGTAAGTTGGTTTATTTTTACCACGTAAAATAGCTGCGACTACACTTGACATACGTCCCATAGGGATATCAGTTGCGTCTACCACATACCATTTACGTTCTACTTCATTTGGTTTTGCCATATAAGTTGTACGCACGTTTTATTCCTCCATATTCTTATCTGTTTGTTTGAATGCACAATAAGTTTCCGGGGCTCATCGTGGTGGCAAACAATACCATTTAATATTCTACCCTTAATATTAACTTTTGTCAAATTGTTTTTTATGAATAATCCATTTTTTTCATCAATCGTGATTTGGATTTTCATTGCTGGGTTATGCAACTCTTGAAACAAAGTAAGCCATCAATAAATCATCAACAAACTGAGCATCCATCCAAAACTCATCTTTCAACCGACCTTCTATTTCAAAGCCGTTTTTTTGATACAATTGAATAGCTGCGGGATTTGTAGATAAGACTCGTAACGATAATTTGTGGATACCCTGTTCAGCGGCTAAGAGCTTGATAGCCGTTAACAAAGCTGTTCCCACCCCTTTACCCTGAGCATCCGGATGAACACCGACATCAACGATCCAGGTCTTTTGGTGCGTCGTTAATCCTGTAGGGTTATGGAATCCTAGAAAACCAGCAATTTCCCCGCTCTCTTCTGCTCTAGCGACAAGTTGTGAACCCTCAGTGTACTGTTTTTGGTAATCTTCCACTGTTTCATAAGTTGTTACCTGAGGCGTATTGCCTAAATGCCAAATTTGATTTTCAATCGCCATCAATTGAGGGTAATCCTTTCGTTCACTTAACCGTATGATCCAATTCATGTTGCACCTGCTCTCCCAGTTTGTTGCTTTCTTGATAGTCTGTCCCAGATTGAGCGATCGAGGGTTTGTAATAGACTTCCATTAAATACAATCCTTGAGGTTTAGCTGTAGGACCTGCTTCATTGCGGTCTTTGACGGCCAATAGTCGTTTAATCTCATCTGCTGGACGCAGCCCGTTCGCAATTTGCAATAACGTGCCAACGAATATACGAACCATATTATACAAAAAGCCATTTCCACTAAACGTAAAAATCAATTCATTGTTGAAGATATCTTTTACGACACTAGCTTCATAAACGGTGCGTACTTTATTTTCTCTGCCACTGTTGCTCGCACAAAAGCTGGAAAAATCATGTTCTCCTTCTAGATCTTTCAGTGCATTTTGCAATTTCTCCATATCGATTGGATAAGGGTGGTGCAATGTATACAACCGTTTAAAAGGATTCGGAATCGCGTTTAGATCCACTCGGTATTGGTATTTCTTTCCGGATGTGTTGTACCGTGCATGAAAATTCGTATCCACAATCGCTACTTTTTCTACAAACAACTCATCTGTCGTTAAACTATTCAATGCTCGCTGCATGTTTTCGACAGGCAACAAGATTGGGTAGTCAAAATGAATCACTTGCCCTTTTGCATGTACGCCAGAATCAGTCCGGCCAGAACCATGAATAATAATCTCTAGTCCTTTTGTCATGATTTTCAAAGCTTTTTGAATTTCACCTTGAACGGTACGATCATTCGGTTGGATTTGAAACCCAGCAAAGTGCGTCCCATCGTATTGTATAATCATTTTATAACGTATCCATTCCATTGGTGTTCGACTCCTTTAAAAATAACCTATTCTCAATCAACTAAAAGCCAAAGAACCTTTCACAATCTTAATAGAAAGGTTCTTTGAGTGTTTTTTACTTTCTTAATACGACTAATCCAACGGTCAATACAGCGTACCCTAACATCGCTATAGTATCACGTGATACCCAATCTAGTTTACGGTATTTCGTTCGTCCTTCGCCGCCTTTATATCCTCTAGCTTCCATGGCCGTAGCCAATTCTTCAGCACGGTTAAATGAGCTGACAAATAATGGAATCAAGATGGGAACGATAGATTTCATTTGTTGAAAGATGTTTCCTTCGCCAAAATCAACCCCACGAGCACGTTGAGCATTCATAATTTTTTCAGTCTCATCCATCAATGTTGGGACAAAACGCAAAGCAATCGACAACATCAACGCAATTTCATAGACTGGAACTTTAACAACTTTCAAAGGACGCAATAAGTATTCAATCGCATCTGTTAATGATAACGGCATCGTGGTCAATGTTAGCAGTGTCGACATAAAAATGATTAAAACAAAGCGACAAAAAATGAAAACTCCATTTAACAGCCCTTCTTGAGAGACAATGATTGGACCCCAATCAAAGTACACGGTACTTCCGCCTGTAAAGAGCACTTGCAAGACCACTGTAAAGAGTATCAGCCAAATCAAAGGTTTGACCCCATTGATAAAGAAACTTAGTTTAATCGTAGATAGGCGAATCGCCGTTAACGCGAATGCTAATAACAAAAGATACGTCAGCCAATTATTCGCTAAGAAAATAATACCGATAAAAATAACTGTTCCAAGTAATTTAGCTCGTGGATCTAATTTATGAATCCAAGAATCTCCAGGGATGTAACGACCAAAAATCAATTTATCCATCATTGGTCATCACCCACTTTTAATTCATTTGGTTGTTGTTTTAAAGCTTTAGCAATTTCATCTGCTAAATCAGCTGTTGTCAATGGCAATTCATTGAAGATAAGGCCTGTTTTTTGGCTTAAGAGGCTGCCAAATGAAACTGCGGCAGGAACACCTAATTGTTTTGATTCAAGCCATGGTGCGTCTTTAAATACCTCTTGAGGCGCACCTTCTTTAATGACAGTACCTTTTTCAAGCACGACCATATGATCAGCATAATTTGCTACATCATCCATTTGATGCGTCACTAGGATGATTGTCAGTCCTTGCGTGCGGTATAACTGATAGAACATGTCCATCATTTCTTTTCTACCTTGCGGATCTAGTCCAGCAGTCGGTTCATCTAAGACCAACACTTCTGGTTCCATCGCTAAAACGCCAGCAATAGCCACACGTCGCATTTGGCCACCAGACAGGTCAAAGGGTGAGCGTTCCATGTAGGATTCGTCTAAACCTACAATAGGCAGCATACGCTTAGCCAACTCAATTCCTTCTTCTTCAGACGCGCCAAAGTTTTTCGGTCCAAAAGCAATATCCTTAGCAACCGATTCTTCAAACAGCTGTGATTCCGGAAATTGGAAGACGATTCCGACTTTTTTGCGGATACTCTTCAAGTTTTTATTATTGGATTGTGATGTAATGACGCGGTCTCCAATCGTTACCGTACCTTCACTAGGTTTCATCAGCGCATTCAGATGTTGCAATACAGTTGATTTCCCACTACCCGTATGACCTACTAACGCCGTAAAGCTGCCTTCTTTGATATGTAAATCGATATCATAAAGTGCTCGGTTTTGGAAAGGTGTCCCTTTTTGGTAGGTATAGCCTACTTTTTCGAAAGTAATGTCCATAGCCATTCCACCATCCCTTCTTCAGTCAAATAATCTGCTGGAACAGCGATTCCACGGTCACGCAAATCACTTTTCAATTTCTCAGCAAATGGTAAATCAAGACCCATTTCTACTAATTGGTCTCCATAAGAAAAAATTTCTTCTGGTGTTCCTTCTTGCACCAATTCGCCATTTTTCATCACTAAAATACGATTTGCATTTGCGGCTTCATCGATATCGTGTGTAATCGAAATAACCGTTAAATTCGCTTTTTCTTTAATTTCCTTAACCGTTGCCAGAACTTCTTGTCGCCCTTGAGGATCAAGCATACTAGTTGCTTCATCTAAAATAATGATTCGTGGGCGCAACGCTACAACTCCTGCGATAGCTACCCGTTGCTTTTGTCCACCAGACAAACGAGCCGGTTCTTTTTCCATAAAGTCTTGCATCTTTACGCGCGTAATAGCACTTTTGACACGTTCGATCATATCCGCTCTAGGGACACCTTGGTTTTCTAGTCCAAAGGCAACATCATCTTGCACCGTCGATCCTACAAATTGATTATCTGGGTTTTGAAAAACCATTCCAACCATCTCACGGATGTTCCAAATGTTTTCCTCACTTAAAATAAGCCCACCCACGGTTACTTCACCTTGACTAGGAGCAACTAACCCATTAATCGTTTTTGCAAGAGTCGATTTACCAGAACCATTGTGTCCAATAATAGCGATCCATTCGCCTTCTTCAATTGAAAGAGAGACATTTTTCAATGCGGGTCTTTCATCCGTATCATGGTACTGATAAGAAATATTTTTTAATGTTATTATTTTCTTCATTGAACATTCCTCACGTTCTATATACTAAAAAAGAGTCTTTTCTTTTCCAGCTTTCTAAATACAAATTTAATTAAGCCTAACAAAAAATAAGATTGGTTGCAATCTGAGAATCGCAGACTCACCTAAATAGCTTTCACTAAACTACTGTAATAGTATAGCACTTTTTCTTCTGTTTTCGGAGGTGTCTTGACATATTTTAAAAGAACCTTACATTTTTCGTTTTCATAAACTCTAAACTTTAATAGATAATTAATTCTTAACTACCGCAACGTTAGATCATTTTTTCTCATAACGTTCTTAAAGAGCACTTGCCTACCTGATTGATAGTTTTATCCTACCCGTATAGTCAACAAACGCTCTTTACGTACAATATACTTGATTGCAGCGCTCGCATATTGTCTTTGTGCTAGTTGAATAAACGATATCGTCCTCTTTGCATTTTCCATATGGTAGTCATTTAGCCGATTTTTTATATTAAAAAAGGAAACAAATATATGGACACCCCCACCTACTTGTTTCCTTTCTTAAGACAAAAAAAATCACTTTCTTTTGATGAATTTACCTCTCCTGAATGAGCAAACTCAGTTCAGGAGAAGTTTCGAGCTAGACTTGGAAATCAATATGAATTGATCCCATCATCATAACACTCTTTGCATACATCTAAAAAGTGAAACATATTGAACTTAAACAATTTTTTGTAAGCACTAAATACACGCGGCAACTCGTCATTTTAGTGACACTTTAAAATTAAACTAATTCAATAATAACCATTGGTGCAGCATCGCCGCGACGTGGTTGAGTTTTCATGATACGTGTGTATCCACCTTGACGCTCAGCGTAACGTGGAGCAACATCGCTAAATAATTTTTGTAAAACTGATTGAACAACGATATCTTCGCCTTCTTCTTTAACAGAAGCGACTTCATTGCGTACGAATTCTGCAGCTTGACGACGTGCATGTAAATCGCCTTTTTTACCTAAAGTTATCATTTTTTCAGTCGTTTTACGGACTTCTTTAGCGCGAGCTTCAGTTGTTACGATACGTTCGTTGATGATCAAATCAGAAGTTAAGTCGCGTAGCATTGCTTTACGTTGTGAACTTGTACGTCCTAATTTACGGTAACCCATTGTACATTTCCTCCCTTGTTACAGTACTAGTCATCTTGGCGTAAGTTTAAGTCTAATTCAGCTAACTTAAATTTCACTTCTTCAAGTGATTTACGTCCTAGATTACGTACTTTAATCATTTCAGCTTCAGTTTTATCTGTTAACTCTTGAACAGAATTGATTCCGGCACGTTTCAAACAGTTGTATGAACGGACAGATAAATCAAGTTCTTCAATTGTCATTTCAAGCATTTTTTCTTTATGAGTTTCTTCTTTTTCTACCATGATTTCAGCTTTACGAGCTTCATCAGTTAGATTTACAAAGACATTCAAATGTTCTGTAAGAATTTTAGCTGCTAAACTTACAGCTTCTTCTGGACTAATTGAACCATCAGCCCAAACATCAAGTGTTAATTTATCAGAAATATTTTTCTGACCCACTCGAGTATTCTCAACTTGATAATTCACACGACTGACCGGGGTGTAAATTGAATCGATTGGCAATACACCAATTGGCATATCATCTTGTTTATTGTGTTCAGCTCTTACATATCCTCGTCCTGATTTTGCTGTCATGCGTACGTGGAAACGTGCGCCTTCTGCAACAGTACAAATGTACAAGTCAGGATTTAAAATTTCAACATCGCTATCATAAATGATATCGGCTGCTGTAACAACAGCTGGACCTTTAACATCGATTTCAATCGTCTTGTCTTCACCAGAATATAACTTGAGAGCAAGTTTTTTAATATTTAAAATGATTGATGTTACATCTTCAACAACACCATCTACAGTTGAAAATTCATGTAATACACCATCAATTTGAATAGTAGTTACTGCTGCTCCTGGAAGAGAAGACAACAAAATACGACGTAGTGAATTACCTAACGTTGTACCATAACCACGTTCAAGTGGTTCTACAACGAATTTACCAAACTTGGCATCATCGCTGATCTCAATCGTTTCAATTCTTGGTTTCTCAATTTCGATCATTCTATCTATACCCCTTTCAAAACGTTAAGTTCATGTTACTGAGTGCAACCTTACATAGTGAAGCAGCTCTCAATTAAACACGACGGCGTTTTGGAGGGCGGCATCCATTATGAGGAATTGGAGTTACGTCACGAATTGCTGTAACTTCTAAACCAGTAGCTTGTAAAGAACGAATTGCTGCTTCACGACCAGAACCTGGTCCTTTAACTGCAACTTCTACAGTTTTCATTCCATTTTCCATACTTACTTTAGCAGCTGCTTCTGCTGCCATTTGTGCTGCAAATGGAGTAGATTTTTTTGATCCGCGGAATCCTAGAGCTCCGGCTGAAGACCATGAAATCGCATTTCCATGTACATCTGTAATCATTACGATTGTGTTGTTAAAAGTAGAACGAATATGTGCAACTCCGCTTTCTACATTCTTTTTAACACGACGTTTACGTGTAACTTTTTTTGCCATGAGGTTACCTCCTTACTAATGTTTTATTTTTTCTTGCCTGTAATTGATTTAGCTGGGCCTTTACGAGTACGCGCGTTGTTTTTCGTGTTTTGTCCACGAACTGGTAAACCACGGCGATGGCGCATGCCTCGGTATGATCCGATTTCAATTAAGCGTTTGATGTCTTGGCTTACTTCACGACGAAGGTCACCTTCAACTTTTAATGTATCAATTGTCGCACGAATAGCGTCTAATTGATCATTTGACAAGTCACGTACACGAATTTCTTCAGATACGCCAGCATCTTTTAAGACTTTTTGAGCTGTTGTTTTACCGATTCCATATATATAAGTTAAAGAGATTATTACACGTTTGTCACGCGGAATATCTACACCTGCAATACGAGCCATTAACAATTACACCTCCTGTTTTTTTTAATGATTATCCTTGACGTTGTTTGTGTTTAGGGTTTTCGCAAATCACCATAACACGTCCTTTACGACGGATAACTTTGCATTTGTCACAAATTTTCTTTACTGATGGTCTTACTTTCATGAACTATACCTCCTATTTTAT